>JBBSTP010000025.1:0-16379 GCA_038235795.1 Lysobacterales bacterium
GACCGGGATCTTCCGCTCCGGGGAGAAGGTGAGGCTGCGCTTCATCAATGGCTCCTCGATGACCCACTTCGACGTTCGCATCCCGGGGCTGAAGATGACCGTGGTCGCAGCCGATGGCAACTATGTGCATCCGGTGACCGTGGACGAATTCCGTATCGCCACGGCGGAGACATTCGACGTGATCGTCGAGCCAAGCGGACAGGATGCGTTCACGATCTTTGCCCAGGACATGGGCCGAACCGGCTACGTCAGCGGAACGTTGGCGGTGCGCGAGGGTCTGCGTGCGCCGGTGCCGGCCATCGATCCGCGTCCGATCCTGACGATGGACGATATGGGCCACGGGATGATGGGGCAAGGTGGCATGCAGGGCGGCATGAATCACGACATGAGCTCGATGTCGTCCGGCACGCAGAACGGCGCCATGCAACACGAGGGCATGGCCCCCAGCGAACCCGGCACCTCATCGATGTTGCCTGGTCCGATGGCGACGATGGACCACGGCGCCGCCGGCATGCAGCAGCATCCGCCCAGCGAGACCGGCAACCCGCTGGTCGACATGCAGACGATGAATCCGGCACCCAAGCTCGACGACCCCGGTATCGGCCTTCGCGACAACGGTCGCAAGGTGCTGACTTACGCGATGCTCAAGAGCTCGTTCGAAGACCCCGATGGACGCGATCCCGGTCGCGACATCGAATTGCATTTGACCGGTCACATGGAAAAGTTTGCCTGGTCGTTCAATGGCCAGAAATTCTCCGAGGTCGAGCCATTGCGGCTGACCTACGGCGAGCGCCTGCGCATCGTGCTGGTCAACGACACGATGATGACCCACCCGATCCACCTTCACGGCATGTGGAGCGACCTGGAGGATGAGCAGGGCAACTTCCACGTCCGCAAGCACACCATCGACATGCCGCCGGGCAGCAAGCGCAGCTATCGCGTGCGCGCCGACGCGCTCGGCGGCTGGGCCTATCACTGCCACCTGCTCTACCACATGGAGGCCGGCATGATGCGCGAAGTGCGGGTGGAGGAATCGACATGAGTAGCGCCACCAAGTCGCTCGCACACCCGATGGCGCTGACGATCGCGCTCGGCATCACGCTGATCGCGAACCCGGTGTCGGCGCAGGTGATGGACCACTCCAAGATGAACATGCCAATGCCGAAACCGGTCGTGAAGCAGCCGGCTCCGGCCAAGCAATCGGCCATCAAGGCACCGGCTAAAAAGGCACCGGCCAAAAAGTCACCGGCCAAAAAGTCACCGGCCAAAAAGTCACCGGCCAAAAAGTCACCGGCCAAAAAGTCACCGGCCAAAAATGTGCTGTCCAAGAACAGGCCCACTGCCGCGCCCGAGCCCGTCATGGACCATTCGACGATGCAGGGCATGGATCACTCGACGATGCCGATGCCGGCCGATGACAAATCGATGGAAGGCATGGATCACTCCAGCATGCCGATGCCTGCCGATGGTTCGATGCAGGGCATGGACCATTCGACGATGCCAGGCATGGATCATGCTGGCATGTCGATGGCGTCGACCCAGCCCCGCGAGCCGATTCCAGTGCTGACGTCGGCGGATCGTGCGGCAGCGATCCCGCCCGCTGGCGGACACACCGTGCACGACAACAGTATCCAGCGCTTCGTGTTGCTTGATCGCCTTGAAGCGTGGAATGCCGACCCGGGTACTGGTTTCGAGTGGGAAGGCCAAGCCTGGGTCGGCACCGACCTCAACCGGGTGTGGCTTCGCAGCGAAGGGGAGCAGATTGACGGCAAGCTGGAGAGCGCGGACCTGGAACTGCTGTATGGACGCAGCGTCGCGACATGGTGGGACGTGGTCACCGGCATTCGCCACGACTTCAAGCCTGGCGCGTCGCAGGACTTCGTCGCGTTCGGCGTGGTTGGTCTGGCGCCGTACAAGTTCGAGGTCGAAGCGACCGCATACCTCGGCCAGGGCGGACAGACGGCCGCGCGATTCGAGGCCGAGTACGAGACGTTGCTGACCAACCGGCTGATCCTGCAGCCACTGATCGAGGTCAACCTGTACGGAAAGAACGACGAGCGCCGCGGCATCGGATCCGGACTCAGTACGGTCGAGGCCGGGTTGCGACTGCGCTACGAATTCACCCGCAGGTTCGCGCCTTACATCGGCGTGGTCCGCGAGCGCGCGTTCGGGCGCACCGCCGACTTCAGGCGACTGGACGGCGAAGCCACTAATGACACCCGCATCGTCGCGGGCCTGCGCGTCTGGTTCTGACCAAGGATAAACACATGAAATCACACACCCGCCATATCCTCGTTACCAGCGTCGTGCTTGGCGCGATTGCCATCGGCGCCGGCGTTTTTGCGTGGACTGGCATTTACAACATCGGCGCGGACGACGCGCATACCAAGCCTGTGTATTCAATGCTGCAGATGGCGCGCGAGCGCTCCATCACCGCGCGCTCCAGGAAACTTCATCCTTCCCCCGATCTCAATGACGCCGCGCGCATCCGCCAGGGAGCAGGCAACTACAACGCAATGTGCACGGGCTGCCATCTAGCCCCCGGCATGGCGGAGACCGAGTTGAGCAAGGGCTTGTATCCCGCGCCGCCGAATCTGTCCAAGGCCGACATGAAGGACCCGGCCCACCATTTCTGGGTGATCAAGCACGGCATCAAGGCTTCGGGCATGCCGGCCTGGGGCCAGAGCATGAGCGACGACTACATCTGGAACATGGTGGCGTTTCTGCAACAGATGCCCAAGCTCGATGAGGCGCAGTACCAGGCTCTGGTGGCATCCAGCGGCGGGCACGAGCACGGCGGCGGCGAGACCGCGCCGCATGACGACGGCGCGGGCGCAGCCGTGGACGAGTCCCAGCCGCATGACGACCCGCCGGGTGCCCATGCTGGCATGGATATGAGCGGCAACAAGCCGACCGACGAAAGCAAACCGCACGTCGATGCACCCGGCGCGCCCGCGGATCATCACAAGACGACGGCGCTTGCCCAGCCGACGACGAAACCCGCAGCAACGGTCGAGCATCAACATGCTGACGGAACAGTGGAATCGCATCCGGCGCCGCAACCAAAACCGGCCGACGGCCGACGATAACCAACATTCTGCTCAAGGGGCTGCCACACATGAAAACCATCGCAACTTCCCTCGTGTTCGTCTTTGTCCTGGCTGGCGTGCCGACCGCCAACGCACAGACAACTGCCCGCACCCCGCCCGCGCATCCTTCCAAGCCCGCCACACCCGCGTTGCATCTGGATGTTCCCCCTGCTGCCCTGGCGCCAGTGGCGGTGATAGAACGCTTCGGCAGGTCGCTCGCTGCAGGCGACTTGAAGACAGTGGAAACCCTGCTGGACGCCGATGTGCTGATCCTCGAAACCGGCGGCGCCGAACGCAGCCGCAATGAGTACCTCGGCCACCACGCGATCGGCGACGCAAAATTCCTCAAGGGCACGCATAGCGAGATCAAGCGCCGCACGGCGCGTGTTGACGGCGGCCTGGCCTGGGTCGGTACCGAAAGCGAATTGCACGCCAGCAAGGATGGCAAGCCGATAACGTTGCTCAGCACCGAAACCATGGTGCTGAAGAAAACTCCGGCCGGCTGGCAGATCGTCCACATCCACTGGTCCTCGCGACCTAAGAAAGCCTGATGAGGAGTATCCGCATGATGTCGAAACCGACCCTGTTCATTGCCATGGCATTGGCTGCGAGCTCGATCAGCGCCTGCGCGCGAACGCCGGACGCGTCAAGCGTGCAGGAAAACACCAACGTTGCACCCACCGTCGCCACGACAGCGAATTCGGCGACGCCGCAAAACGCCTCGGCCGCGAGTCTCTCGCTGCCATTGGTGGTGGTCCACAAAACCGCGAGCTGCGGCTGTTGCGGCCTCTGGGTCGAGCATATGCAGCAGGCCGGATTTCCGGTGGAAGTGCGCAATCTCGACGACGTGAATCCGGTCAAGGAGCGCCTAGGTGTGCCGATTGGCAAAGGCTCCTGCCATACGGCGGAAGTCGGCGGCTATTTCGTGGAAGGCCACGTGCCGGCCGACGACATCAAGCGCCTGCTCGCCGAGAAGCCTGCAGCCAAGGGTCTCGTGTTGCCCGGGATGCCTGCGGGATCACCGGGCATGGAAACCCCTGATGGCCGGGTGCAGCCGTACGTCGTCGAACTGGTCGGCGAAGACGGGAACACCATGGCGTTCGCGCAGCACGGTCAATGACGCACTGGAACAGGCTGACTGACCCAAGCGACCGCCGACCTGAGCAGGTGATATGCCCCGGAATCTGGATGAACCGTACCCACCGCAACCAAGTTATAAGTCTTGACTATGGACCTTGGTCCAGACCGCAGACTTGCTGGACCGCCTACCAAAGCTCCCTGAAACGTCGATGACGTTCTGGGATCTCGTCCATGACCTTACTGACCGTCGCCCTGAGCCGGTGCACGGTACTTGCTGCCCTCGGCTCTTCCCATCTACCGGAGTACCGCCATGAAATCGTTGACTTCACTTCTCACCGTATCGCTGATGCTCGCCGCCGGCACTGTGCTCGCGCAAGAGCCGAAAACCCCGTCGACCCCGCCCGCTGCAGCGCCTCAAGGCATGGACCACAGCAAGATGGACATGTCCCACATGACCCCCGCCGACCATGAAAAAATGGCGATGGCCCATTTTGCCAAGCTCGACACCAACAACGACGGCATGCTCAGCAAGGCCGAGTTCGCCAAGCTTCACGCGATGATGGGCATGCAGCGTGGGTCGATGGACCACGGCAACATGGACCATTCGAAGATGGACATGCAGCACGACAAGATGGACCACAGCAAGATGGACCACAGCAAGATGGATATGGCCGGGATGAAATCCGCCCACCACCAGAAAATGGCGGCTGAAGAATTTGCCAAGCTCGACAAGAACAAGGATGGCAAGCTGAGCAAGGCCGAGATGCCGGCCCAGCATCCGATGTACGCCCACTTCGACATGCTTGATGGCAACAAGGACGGCAGCATCAGCAAGGTCGAGTTTACCCAGCATCACGGCATGTAAGTCCCACGGCGCGGCCGGCGTTGGTCTCGCCGCGCCCACCGACGTTCTTATCATGCGAGTGTGATGACGATGACCCACTTTGACCGGGGAGATGCGACATGCGATCAAAGGCACCGCAATGGATGCTCAGCATCAGCGCAGCGCTGCTGATGGACGGACGCGCCGTGGACGGGAAACAACCGGCGGCGAAAGACCTGCCAGTAAGGCATGGGCAACTGGGACCCGGGCGATGAAACCGGTGCATCCGATCCTGGTGCACTTTCCAATCGCGTTGCTGTCGCTGTCCGTCGCGGCCAACCTGACAGGCTATTTCGCCGATGTCGCATCACTGCGCGACACCGGCTGGTGGGCGTTGTTGGGAGCCGCCCTCGGTGGCCTTGGCGTCATTCCAGCGCTCGCGATGAACTCGTCTGCTGGGTGACGGACATCACCGCATCAGCAGGCAGTCCAGCGCATCCAGACCAATATGGATCAGCAAACCAAGTCCTAGCAGCCGCGTGCGTCGCCAGAAGCCAATGAGCCCGTAAACGAAGATTGCCGGCACGGTATGCAGCGGATGGAAACCGATGCTGCAACGAGCGGGCGCGTAGATCGGATCAGCCAGCAAATGGTCCAGGTCGATTAGCCATCCCGCCTGCAACCACAGCCACGCCCGGAACCAATGATCGCGAAACCAGATTGCCGCAATCATGCCAGGAACGGCGATGTGCAGCGCAAGATGTAGTAGCGAACGGAATTCCATTTCACTGCCTGAAAAAAGCATGGGTCAACAAGCTGGGGACGAAAGCGTCACAGCGGGCTGAGTTTGAACGTGTTGTCAGGCGGCCCGCGCGTGATCTGCTCATCGTTGCACTTCATGTGAGTTGACGCCGGACAAACCAGAGCGTCAACGGCGGCAACAGGATCCATTGCAGTAGCGGAAGAAGTCCCGTTCCCAGTACGGGTAGCGTGGGCATCGATGATGTATAGCTCCATCGCTCCAGGGGCCCCGTGGCCAGCGCCTCGAGAATGATTGTGATGACCAACCCCACCGCTACATTGAGCTCGGGCAAGCCCAGGATTCCAGTTTGTGCTTGCATGAGTTTCTGATGCTCCTAGCGCGACACGTAACAGTGAGCATCCCGCGATCAGCGAGGCGGCCGAGAGGTGTGACTACACGTTAGCGCATGGCGGAGTGTCGCGATGCGATCCAAATCGGACGGCATCAACCACACTCCGCTGACTCCGCTCACTGCGCTGCTAGTAGCTGGGATGCTGCCGATCGAGATGCTCAGTCTCGATCCATCTGTTGTGCAACACGCGGCCTGACATGGGCTGCGTCGAAGTGGATCGAAAATACGCTGCCCTTGCCGACTTCGCTGGTGATGTCCAGCTGCGCCTGGTGCATTGCAAGCACATGCTTGACGATGGATAAGCCAAGTCCGGTCCCGCCGGACTCGCGTGAACGGCTTGTTGAGACGCGATAGAACCGCTCGGTGATGCGTGGCAGGTGTTGCGGGGAAATGCCGTAGCCGGTGTCGTGCACGGCCAGCACCGCGCCCTCGCAATCCGGCGTGAAGCGAATCGAGATGGTGCCGCCCGTTGGCGTGTAGCGCACCGCATTGCTGATTAGGTTCGAGATTGCGCTATGCAGTTCCTTGGTCGAGCCCGTCAGGTCCAGTCGTGTCGTGTCTTCGATGACGATTGTGTGGCGGCCTTGACTCAGGGCGTCGCCCTCGCGGCGCAGGGCGTGCAGCAGAGCCGGCATTGACACGGATTCTTCCGGCAATCGTTCCTGTGCTTCAAGCCGTGAGAGTGTCAGCAAGTCTTCGACGATTTGCGCCATCCGCTGCGACTGCAACCGCATCTCGTCGAACATCGGTGACCATTCGGGTATGTCGTCCGTATCGAACAGCTCCAGGTAACCGTGGATGACGGTCAGTGGCGTGCGCAATTCGTGCGAAACATTGGCGACGAAATCGCGCCGTACCTGTTCCAGGTGCATGAGCTTGCTGATGTCGCGCGCGACCAGCAGCCAGTGCTGTTCGGAATAGGGAATCAACCGCAGGTTGAGGCGAATGTTCGGATCATGCGGCGAGGGCGCATCGACCATTGGTTCGGCATGCTGTCCACCGGCCATCCAGACCGAGACAGGAAGCGGCTTCAGCAACTGAGCGACCGGTTGGTCTTTGTCACGTGGAAAGCGAAACCCCAACAGGATTTCACAGGCTTCGTTGAACCACAGGACGCGCTGACTGTTGCGGTCAATGATGACGACGGCGTCGGGCAAGACTGCCGCAGCGGTGCGATACGCGCGCAGCATGCCGAGCAGGCGGCGCTTGCGATTGTGCACATCGTCTTGGCGCTTCAGCAGCAGCAGTTCGACTCTGGGCCAGATGCCGCGTCCGCGCGCAGGATTTAAGCGGCGATGTCCGGTGAGTTGCGTCTGTAATCGCCAGAGTCTCCAGTAATGCCATGCCGCCACGGCCATCGAGACGATCGCGAGCGGCAACCATGTCTGGCCAATAACCCAGCCGACTAGGAGTGCAGCGACGTACAGCGCAAGCAACTGCGCGATAGCGCGTTGCCATAGTTGGCGTGAGGAAGTCGCCATCGGCATGAGGCTAAGGGGACGTCGAAAAACGATACCCGGCGCCGCGCACGGTCTGCACCAGGTTTTCCAGCCCGTACGGTTCCAGT
Organism: Lysobacterales bacterium; assembly: GCA_038235795.1. Lineage (GTDB taxonomy): Bacteria > Pseudomonadota > Gammaproteobacteria > Xanthomonadales > Xanthomonadaceae > Thermomonas. The sequence goes on from JBBSTP010000025.1 coordinate 7,714, forward strand.
GTCTTGCGCAAGCGTCGGATGTGGACGTCGATGGTTCGCTCCTCGACATACACGGTCCCCCCCCACACATGGTCAAGCAGCTGCGTGCGCGAATAAACGCGCTCGGCATGGGTCATGAAAAAATGCAGCAGGCGATATTCAGTCGGTCCGATCGTGACTGGCGTGTCTCCTGCAAACACGCGATGGGCCGCGCCATCGATGCGCAAGCCGCCGACGGTGATGCTGCCGTCGGCGTCGTCTTCGCGTGAGCGGCGCAGCACGGCACGAATGCGTGCGAGCAGTTCACGCGCGGAGAATGGCTTGACCACGTAATCGTCGACGCCAGAATCAAGTCCGTTGATGCGGTCGTTCTCTTCGCCGCGCGCGGTGAGCATGATGATCGGCACGTCGCGGGTCAATTCCTCTTTCCGCCAGCGCCTTGCTAGTTCGATTCCGTTTGTCCCCGGTAGCATCCAGTCGAGCAGGATCAGGTCGGGGACACGGTCGGCGATGGCGGCCTGCGCTTCACGTGCATCGCCGGCCAGTACCGGCTCGAAATCACCCTTGCGCAACGCGAACGCTACCATGTCGCAGATGGCAGGCTCGTCTTCGACGATCAGAATGCGCTTGTTCACCAGGAACCTCGCTCAAGTGCTTTGCCCGCTTGCGGATGGCGCCTTCATGGAACGAATATTACCGGAGCATGCTGGCCTCGCTACCGATGAGTGAAGAACGCCGGTAATGACGTGTGTTTCCGTGGTCTTAGGGCGTCGAAAGGCATCACGCCGGGGTGGTGAAATCCCGCTTCTCGCGGGCAGGCATGGCGTCGTCGCCGTGCACCAGGAACCAGATGTTTTCGGCGATATTCGTGGCGTGGTCGCCGATGCGCTCTATGTTCTTGGCCATGAAGAGGAGGTGCGTGCACGGGGTAATGGCGCGCGCATCTTCCATCATGTAGGTCAGCAGCTCGCGGAACAGGCCGGTGTAAAGGGTGTCCAGCTCCGCATCGCGGGCGCGCACCTGGAGCGCCGCCTCGCCGTCGCGGTTGACGTAGGCCTCCAGCACGTCGCGTACCTGGCGCACCGCCATCCGCCCCAGTGCATCCAGCCCGCGGGTATGCGGAAGCGGCGGTGACAGGTTCAGTGCCATCGAGCGCTTGGCGATGTTGGCCGCGTAGTCGCCAATGCGTTCGATATCCGACGCCACCCGCAGCGCGGCCAGGATCATGCGCAGGTCGCCGGCCAGCGGTCCGCGGCGGATCAAGTGGATCACGTCGTGGTTGACCTGCTGCTCCAGTGCGTCGATTGCTTCGTCGTTGCCGATCACGCGCTCGGCGGCCTTGTCGTCGCGGCGTTCGACTACGTCAAGCGCGGCTTCCAGCTGGGCCGCGGACATCTGGCCCATGCGCATCAGTTCGTCCATCAGGACGCGTTGTTCGGCGTCGTAGCTCTTGACGATGTGACTGTTTTCATTCATCAGCCGAAGCGCCCTGTGATGTAGTCCTCGGTCTGTTGCTTGCCGGGGTTGGAAAAGATCTGGTCGGTGGCACCGTGCTCGACCATGTCGCCAAGGTACATGAAGGCGGTGTAGTCGGAGACCCGCGCTGCCTGCTGCATGTTGTGGGTGACGACCATGATGGTGAAGTCCTGCTTGAGATCCTCGATCAACTGTTCGATGCGGCTGGTGGAAATGGGATCCAGCGCCGAGGTTGGTTCGTCCAGCAGCAGCACGTCGGGCCGCAGCGCGATCGCGCGGGCGATGCACAGGCGTTGCTGCTGACCGCCGGACAGCCCCAACCCACTTGTCTTCAGCTTGTCCTTGACCTCTTCCCACAATGCGGATTGGCGCAGTGCTGCTTCCACTCGAACGTCCATCTCCGCCTTGCCCAGCGTCTCGTGGTGACGGATGCCGTAGGCGACGTTCTCGTAGATCGTCATCGGGAACGGCACCGGCTTCTGGAACACCATGCCGACCTTGCTGCGCAACCGGTTCATCGGATACTTGGGGTCCAGGATGTTTTCCCCATCCAGCAGGACATCACCCTTGGCTTCCTGCTTAGGGTAAAGCGCGTAAATGCGGTTGAACACGCGCAGGAGCGTCGACTTGCCGCAACCAGACGGGCCGATCAGCGCGGTGACGCGCTTCTCCGGGATGTCCAGGTTGATGTCCTTCACCGCAAGGAATTTGTCGTAACAGAAGTTCAGGTTGCGCGCGGCGATCTTCACCGGCGGCGCGGCAGCCACGATGGTGTCGCGCATCGGAGTGGCAACGGTGAAGCGAGCATCGTTCATCGACGGAATCCGCGAAAAGTCAGTCATGGGTGATCCTGTTGCGTAGCAGGATGGCACGAGCGGCCAAGCTGATGGCCAGCACGAACAGGGTGACCAGCAAGGCGCCGGCCCAGGCCAGTTGCTCCCAGTTCTCGTAGCCGCTGCCGGCGAACTTGTACATCACCAGCGGCAGCGCGCTCATCGCGCCGGAAGGATCCAGGCTGAAGAACTCGTTGCCGAATGCAGTGAACAGCAGCGGCGCGGTTTCACCACTGATCCGCGCGATGGCGAGCAGGATGCCGGTGACGATGCCGGGCACGGCGGAGCGGTACAGCACCTGCATCGTCACTTTCCATTGCGGCACGCCGAGCGACAAAGCCGCCTCGCGCATCTGCACTGGCACCAGACGCAGCATTTCGTCGGTGGTGCGCACCACTACCGGCAACACGATGAAGGCCAGCGCGAGTGCGCCGCCAAACGCCGAGAAGTTGCCGCCGGTCTGCATGATGAAGGCTGCGTACACGAACAGGCCCAGCACGATCGATGGCGCCGACAAAAGGATGTCGTTGACGAAGCGAACACTGGTTCCCAGCTTGCCGTGCTGGCCGTACTCGGCCAGCCAGGTACCGGCAGCGATACCCAATGGCGCACCGCCCAGCACACCCATGCCGCACATCATCAGGCTGCCGACAATCGCATTGCGCAGGCCGCCGGCTTCAAGCGGCGGTGGCTGGTCCTGGGTCAGCAATGCGAGGTTGAGATGCGCCAGTCCCTTGGCAAGCAAGGTCCACAAAATCCAGCCGAGGAACGCCAGTCCGAAAAGTGCCGCCGCACATGCCAGGACGATGGCGACCACATTGATGATGCGACGCCGACGGTAGAGAGCAGTGCTCATCGATTGCCTTCCTTGCGCGCCAACTTGTTGAGCATCAGCCGCGCCAATGCCAACACGATGAAGGTCACGATGAACAAGACGAAGCCGAGCAGCAGCAAGGCGGCGCGATATTCCTCGGTGGCTTCGCCGAAGTCATTGGCGATCAAGGCAGCTATCGTGGTCGAAGGTTCCAGTAGCGACGCGGTGAAGTTCACGCTGTTGCCAATCACGAACGCCACCGCCATCGTTTCTCCCAGCGCGCGGCCCAGGCCGAGGAACACGCCACCGATCACCGCAGAACGCGTGTACGGCAGCACGATGTCCCAGCTCACTTCCCATCTGGTTGCACCCAGCGCGTAGGCGGATTCCTTCAGGCGAGCCGGCACGGTCATGAACACCTCGCGCATGACCGAGGCGATGAACGGGATCACCATGATCGACAGCACGATGCCGGAGGTCAGCATGCCGGCGCCAATCGGTGGGCCGCGGAACAGTGCGCCAATGATCGGTAGCGGACCGACGTGTTCGTCCAGCCACGGAATCAGGCGCTCGCGCATCACCGGCATCAACACGAAGAAGCCCCACATGCCATAAATGATCGACGGGATGCCGGCCAGCAGTTCGATCGCGGTGCCAACCGACGCGCGCATCCAGCGCGGAGCGACTTCGGTCAGGAAGAACGCAATGCCGAAACTCACCGGCACCGCGATCAGCATCGCGATGATCGCGGTGACCACGGTGCCGTAGATCGGCACCAGCGCGCCGTACTTGTTTTCGACCGGGTTCCAGTCGCTGGAGAAAAAGAAATTCAGACCTTCGCTGGCCAGCACGCTGCGACCGCCCCACAGCATCGACAGGGCTGCGCCGGCCAGGCTGACCAGCACGAACAAGGCGGCCGCCGTGAGCAGCCAGCGAAACCGCCGATCATTGCGCGTGTCCTTGCTGTCGTCTGAAGGAATTGATGAAATGACTGCGGAATTCATGCGTGCAGGTGATCTTCGGTCGGTCTCGATTGGGCTGGATCGCCGCCTACTTCAGCTGCGCGGCCCAGTACGCTTCGATCTGCGTGACCAGTTCCGCCGGCAGCGGCACGTAATCCAGCGCGGTGGCCTGCCCGGCGCCACTGGCATATGCCCAGCGGAAGAAGTCCAGCGCGGCGCGTGCGGCGGCGGCATCGCGCGGCTGCTTGCGCATCAGGATGAAGTTGGTAGCGGTGATCGGCCAGGCCTGCGCGCCCGGCGCATTGGTGATGACCAGGCTGAAATCCTTGGCATTGGTCCAATCTGCGCTGGCGGCGGCAGCGGCGAAGGATTCTGCATTCGGCTGCATCCAGTTGCCAGCCGCGTTCTGCACCGAAGCGTAAGCCATCTTGTTTTGCAGCGCATACGAAAGTTCAACGTAGCCAATCGAACCCTTGAGTTGCTGGACGTAGGACGCGACGCCCTCATTGCCCTTGCCGCCGACCGTCGTGCCGGCCCAGTTGACGGTGGTGCCTTCGCCGATGCCTTCCTTCCAGGCCGGACTGACCTTGGACATGTAATTGGTGAAGTTGAAGGTAGTGCCGGAACCGTCGGAGCGACGCACCACGTGGATCTTTTCGGAGGGCAGGCTCACGCCTGGGTTTACCGCAGCGATCGCCGCGTCGTTCCATGTGGTGATCTTGCCCAGATAGATGTCGGCCAGCAGCGTGCCAGTCAAGCGCAGGGCGCCAGCTTGAATCCCGGGTAGATTGACCACCGGTACCACGCCGCCAATCGTCGATGGGAACTGCACCAGCCCGTCTTGCGCCAGTTCTTCCGGCGGCAGGGGTTTGTCGGAGGAACCGAAATCAACGGTGCCCGCCTTGATCTGGGCGATGCCGCCGCCGGAGCCGATCGACTGGTAGTTGACCTTGTTGCCGGTCGCCTTGGCGTAGTCGGAAGACCATTTGGAGATCAGCGGATACACGAAACTGGCGCCGGCCCCGGTGATCTGCGCGGCGACCTTGTCCCCAGTGCCTGCGGACGCTGTCGTGTCGGTCGCTGTACCGGTTGCAGGCGTGGTGTTGTTCGAGCATGCACTCAAACCGACGAGCAGGCACAGGCTGATGGCAGTAAGGCGGGGCAGAGTGCGATTCATGTCAACTCCTGGTGCGCGCATTGCGCGACACATTGATGGGGTGCCGTCATGAAATGATATTTTTGTGACAGCCCGATGACATGCCGCTGTATTTGTTCGCGCTTGGGTTGATCCACCCTCAGCGCACTGCCGGCAGAAAAAACGAAAAGACGCGAGCCCGAAGGCCCGCGTCTACCCGCATCCACGTCATGTGTCGCCTGGGGCGCTTACTTGAGCGTCTTCGCCCAGTAGCCTTCGATCTGCCGCACCAGCGTATCCGGCAATGGCACGTAACCCAGTGCAGCAGCAGAAGCGTCACCGTTGGCGTACACCCAGCGGAAGAATTCCAGTGCGGCCTTGGTGCCTGGCTTGCCGTTCTTGTGGACCAGCATGAAGTTGGTCGCGGTGATCGGCCATGCGTTCTGGCCAGGTGCATTGGTGACAATCAAGTAGAAATCCCTGGAAGTCGTCCAATCCGCGCTGGCCGCCGCTTCGGCAAACGAGTCGTCGCTCGGATTGACGTAGTTGCCGGCGGCGTTCTTCAGGCGCGAGTAGGCCACCTTGTTCTGGATCGCGTAGGCCAGCTCGACATACCCAATGCTGCCCTTGATCTGCTTGACGTAGGCGGACACGCCTTCATTGCCCTTGCCACCAATGCCGACCGGCCACTTGACCGCGGTGCCTTCGCCAACCTTGCTCTTCCATTCCGGGCTGACCTTGGACAGGTAGTTGGTGAAGTTGAAACTGGTGCCGGAACCGTCCGAACGGTGCACGACGGTGATCTTCTGTGCAGGCAAGTTGAGGCTGCCATTGGTCGCGACGATGCGCGGGTCATTCCATACGGTGATGTTGCCGAGGAAGATGTCCGCCAGTACGTCCGGGTCCAGCTTCATCGCGCCAGCGGCGATGCCCGCCAGGTTGAAGGCAGGTACCACGCCGCCGATCACCGACGGGAACTGGGCCAGCCCCGAGCGCGCCAACTCCGCCGGCGGCAAGGGCTTGTCGGAGGATCCGAAATCGACGGTGCCGGCCTTGATCTGGGCGATGCCGCCGCCCGAGCCGATCGACTGGTAATTCACTTCCTTGCCGGTGGCGGCCTTGTAGTCCGACGACCACTTCGACATCGCCGGATACACGAAGGATGCGCCAGCGCCGGTGACGTCGGACGCGAATGCGTTCGCGGCAAAACTGGTCGCCAGCGCGAGTGCGGCGACACGAAACTTGATGGACTTGGACACGAGTGGACTCCTGGAGGCGATAGCGACGGGACCAACCCGTCTCGCAGCGCATTGCACAGGTGTTGGATGACGGTTACGGGTAAATTGAATGACGATTCCGTGACATCGCCAAATTTGATTGCGGAAGGTCCTGGAGACGGCAAGCATCAGGCATTGGCAACCGCGGTTAAAAAAAGTCAGTACGGACATAAAACTGACATCTCACGCAGGTCAAATTGCAATCCGAGGCGCGGCACAAGTTCAGGCCCGACGTGCCCTCGTCATCACCAACCTCATCCAATTCAGGAGTCGTGCCATGCGTCCCACCCATCTGGCTACTGCGATCGCGCTGGTGGTCGGCAGCCTCAGTTTCAATGCTGCCGCCCAAAGTGCTCCCAGCTCCCAGGACATCGCCGAGTTGAAGGCGCAGATTGCCGCGCTGCAGGCCCAGGTCGAGAATCTCGAGGAGCGCACCAATGCGCAGTCGGACGTCAACGTTGCCCAGGCCAAGGCCAACGAGACGCTCGATGATGTGGCCTCGCTGAAGAAACTGGTCAACGACACCAAGCTCAGTGGTCGCATGTACTACGACGTGACCAACATCGATGACAGCAAGAACAACATCAAGACCGACAAGTCGGGCTTCGCCTTCGATATCAAGCGCTTCTACCTGGGCGTCGATCACACGTTCAATGACAAGTGGTCGATGAACCTGACCACAGACTTCCAGTATTCGTCGGCGATCTCCTCGACCGAGATCTACCTGAAAAAAGCGTACGTGCAATACAAGTACAGCGACGCGTTCGTGGCGCGTGCAGGCGCCACCGACCTGCCGTGGGTACCGTTTGCCGAGAACTCCTACGGCATGCGCTATGTCGAGAACACCTTGATCGATCGCCTGAAGTTCGGGACCTCGTCCGATTGGGGCGTCCATGCCAGTGGCAAGCTGGCGGGCGGGTCGCTGGAGTACGCCGCGGCCGCGCTCAATGGCAACGGCTACAAGAATCCGAGCCGCAGCAAGGGCCTGGACTTCGAGGGTCGGCTGAGCTTCGCCCCGACCGACAACATCGTGGTCGGCGCCGGTGTCTATTCGGGCACGCTGGGCAAGGAAAAGCAGACGGTCGACGCCCTGCATACCGCCAGCCGCATGGACTTCCTGGCGGCGTATGTTTCCGGGAATACCCGCTTAGGCGTTGAATATTTCCAGGCGAAAAACTGGAACAACGTGCTGACCGTGGCGAGCGACATGGCCAGTGGCTGGTCGTTGTGGGGTAGCGTCGGCCTGACCAGTGGCGGCATCACCCTGTTCGGGCGCTACGACCAGACCGATCTCAGCAAATCACTGGATCCGAGCCTGCAAGACACTTATTACAACCTCGGCATCGAGTTCCCGATCACAAAGGGCGTCAAGGTCGCGACGGTTTACAAGCACACCGACCAGAACAACGATGCGCAGTCAAAGGATCTGGAGACCAACGAATTCGGCGTATGGGGTGAATTTCGTTTCTGATCACCACGCGCACGCATGCATGACCCGACAGCGGACTTCGGTCCGCCGTTTTTTTGTGCGTGCTTCACGGAGCTTCCAGTGCGAACGCTCTGCGCAGGTGCAATGGCGAAGTCACTGAGCGATATTGGTGAGAACGAATAGTCCGTTTGATTCTGTGGCGCGACGTGACTCGTTAGGAATTTTAGGGTGTGACGCTTTTCACCTGGGTCAAGCGGTGACGCACAGGGGTCGAGGGGTGCGGAATTTTCTTCTGGCCGATTGACGATTTTTGAGTGAGTGGCTGGTTTCGACCCCTATGCGCAGGTTGCAACTATGTGTAGGTGGTCGGACGCAGATGGCGCCGGCCCCTGTGGCGGCGAGCCGTTGGAGCCATTGGAGCCGGCGATGTCTGCGCATAGTTACAGCGTCTGCAGGAATCGCATGAGCGCGTCCGGGGCCCTGTATCGGCCCATCTTGGTATCAGGCTCCTGTAGCCGACCAAGCGCCTTCTCCTTCATCGCGAGGTCAGCTTCGACATAGCGATGGGTGGTTGTCGTGCTCTCGTGCCCGAGCCACAGGGCGATCACGTTAAACGGCACGCCCGACTGCAACAAGTGCATCGCACTCGTGTGCCGCAGCGTGTGAGGTGAGACGCGCTTCTTCAATAGGCTTGGCTCGGCCGCGGTCGCCCGTGTCACGGCGAGATCCAGTCGTTGTCCCACATTGGATCTGGACATCGC
>JBBSTP010000026.1:0-16014 GCA_038235795.1 Lysobacterales bacterium
ACACCGTCGGCGCCATGACTACCTGTCTGATCACCTCGGTGAAGCGCCCGGGCGCGATGTGACCCGGGGAATACACCCACAGCGTGATGCGTTAGCGGAAGACCGGCAACGCCGCGATACCGCCGCTGGAATCGCAATGCTCGGCGGTTATCACGAAGATGGTGTTGGCGAACCACGGGTGACCGCGCGCGCGGCGCAGGAAATCCCCGATGGCCCAATCCGTGTACGCCACCGCACTCTCGCGCTTGCCCTGCGGCCATGGCCCGCGATTGGCGGGGAACGTATAAGGCCGGTGGTTGGACGTGGTCATCACGTGTGCGAAGAAGGGCTTTCCGGCCGCATGCGCTTGATCGAACTCACGCATGGACAGCGTGTACAGGTCTTCATCGGCGACGCCCCAGATATTGGCGTGGTGAATGCCGTCCTTCGGAATTTCTTCACGGTCATGCACGTCATAGCCGTTGTGGCCGAAGAAGTAATTCATGTTGTCGAACGCGCCGTAGCCGCCATACAGAAATTGCGAGGTGTAACCCTTCGCGTTGAACACGCTGGCCAGACTGAACAGGTTTTCGTTGTGCTCGCGCTTGACGATGGATTCACCGGGTGTGGGCGGCACCGAAAGGGCGAGCGCTTCAAGCCCGCGCACGGTGCGCGTGCCATTCGCGTATAGATCGGTGAACAGCAGGCTGTCTTTGGTCAAGGCATCCAGTTGCGGGGTGAGGCTGTCCTTGCGGCCATACGTCCCGGAAAAGTCCGCAGACAGACTTTCGATGCTGATCAGCACCACGTTGAGACGACGCTCAGGTGCCGCGTTTTGAATGTGGCGGACTATGCCCGTTGGCCCATCGAAGGTCGCATCCGGCGTCGATAATTGCTTGCGCACCTGCACGAAGGCCTCGTCGATCGGTAGCGTGCGGTAGTAGCGCTCGTAGTCGAGCGATGCGCTGCGGTACGCCGCAAAGAACTGATAGATGCCGTTACCGGCAAGTTCGTTGACATAAGTGTTGTCAGTACGGTCCTTTATATCGCCGGTGACCAGCCAAGTGCCGAGCAGGCTCACTGTCAGCCATGCGGCGAGCACCAGCGTGCGAGCGCCGAAACGGGCATTGTCGTGTTGCACCAGCCGCCAGCGACGTGTCGCGGCGAACACCGAAATCCCCAATACAGCCAGTCCCGAGAGGATCCAGCCGACCGGATAGGACTCGCGGATATTGCCGATGACCTCGGTCGTGTAGACCAGGTAATCGACTGCAATGAAGTTGAAGCGCGCTTGGAACTCTTCCCAGAACGTCCATTCCGACACCGCCACGAACAGCAGCACGAACAGCAGCAACAAGCTCAGGCCACCGACCAATGCCATACCCGTCCGCCGCGCCAACCAACGCCGCGGCATGAGCCACAACAGCAATACCAGCGGCCACGCGAAATACACGAAGGTCAGCAGGTCATACCCCAGCCCGACTGCAAAGGCGTAAAACCAATAACCCGGCGATGCCGGTACGCCACTGCCGGTGGCGATCAACAACACCAGTCGGGTCACGGTGGACACCGACAGAAAGCAGAGACCAAGCCACAGCAGCGGACGGAAACGCGACAGTAATGGCGACTGCGCCATGGGTGACTGGATCAAGACGAACTCCTGCCGGAACATCCGGCAAGTGCAGGATCGGCATCGGCATGTAAATCGCGCTCAGTCGAATCTCAGCCAAGCGTTAAGTGCAGCCCTTCCGTTGCCAGCTCGATTAACAGCGGCGCTTGCACGTGGCACCCTGTCGGCATCTCCCGGAGCGTCCAATGGCCAATGACACCCGCGGTGGACTGCGAGTCCTCATCATCGAAGACCAACACGACATTGCCGCCAACATCTGGGATTTCCTGGAACGCCGCGGACATGAGGTGGATCATTGCGCCGATGGCGTGTCAGGACTGGCGCGAGCGATGGGCGGCGGCTTCGACGTGGTCGTGCTCGACCTCGGATTGCCGAGACTGGACGGAATTGACCTGTGTCGGCAGCTACGTGCAGCCGGGCATGGCGTGCCGGTACTGATGCTGACCGCGCGCGACACCCTGGACGACAAATTGCGCGGCTTCGGCGAAGGCGCCGACGACTACATGGTCAAGCCTTTCGCGATGCGTGAACTGGAGGCGCGTATCCGTGCCGTGCACCGGCGCGTGCAACCCGCTTCAGACACATTGGCACATGGCGGGCTGGGCTACGATCCGGCAACCATGCTGGCCACTCGTGAAATCACGACGGTGGCGTTGACGCGACTGCAGGGCAGCATCCTCGCCACTCTGCTGCGCGATGCGCCGAAAGTCACCACGCACCAGCGTCTGCTGCATGCCGCCTGGGGAGATGACAGTGGCGACATCGCTGCGCTGCACACCCAAGTCTACGAACTGCGCAACCTGATCGACCGACCTTTCGCGCATGCAATGATCCAGTCCGTACGCGGCATCGGCTATCGACTTGTGGCATCGCCATGAGCAGCGCCAAGAGCAGCGCCAAGAGCAGGCGCACGAACACGTCCATGCCACTTCGGCGCCGGGTGGCGCTCGCATTCACGCTACTCGGCTTCCTGTTGAGCCTGTTGTTCACCAGCGCGGTCGTGGTGGTCACCGAAGACTATGAGCACGTCCTTGCCACTGAGATCCTTCGGGGCCAGGCCGAGGACTACAGTCTGCGCCTGGCCAACCAGTTGACATCGGAACTGCCGCGGACCCATCGACTAAGCGGCTATCTTGCCGACGCAGCCGGTACACCGGCGGAGTATCGCGCGCTGCCGCTGGGCATTCATGAGGCCATCAGCGGCGACGGCAGCCACATTGGCGTATTCGATACCAGCGCGGGGCGCCTGGTGTTCGTGATCGACTTGAGTGACATCGAAGACCTGGAAGTGCTGCTGAACCTGTTCCTGGCCGGCATGGTCGTGCTGGGCACCGCGCTTGCCGGCGGGCTGGGTTGGTGGTTCGCGGGGCTTGCCCTGCGGCCGGTGCAGCGACTGGTGGATGAAGTCGATGCGCTGCCGGTGCAACCGCAGCGCAGCGCGTTGACCGCGCACACCAGCCAGGACGAATTGGGCCGGCTGGCGCGCGCTATCGATGCCTACCAAGGCAGGCTTGTCGATGCCGATAACCGCGAGCAGGCATTCTTCGCCGATGCCAGCCACGAACTGCGCACACCGCTGTCGGTCGTGCAGGGCGTGACCGAGGTGATGCTGGACGCGCTTGATGACGAACGCGACAATGATCCTGCGCATGTGGCGCGCCTGCGCCGGCTGGAGCGTGGCGTGCGCGATATGAGCTCACTGACCGAAGCCCTGCTGGGCGTCGCCCGGCGTAGCGAACTGCAAGAAGAGACCGTTGATGCGCGGCAATTCCTTGAGGATGCCGCACATATCGCACTTCCGGACATCGCACGCACCGGGTATCAGTCAGGCATCGCTATCGAAGCGACCGGCGCGCTGCAGCTACCCCGCCGCGAGGCACTGCTGCTGGTCTCCGGACTGCTACGCAAAGTCGCGCAGCAAACACCGGATGCGGTCATCCAAGTCACCTTGAGTAACAACGAATTACTAATCGACAAACAGGTCGATGCCGCTTCGCTCAACGACGAAATTACCCGCGCGCGCAGCGATACCGGCCATGGTTCTGCGCTGTTAGACCGACTCGCGCAACGCCTCGGCTGGCAGGTAGACATGGAAAGCGCGACGCGCGTCCGGATCCGCCTGCACGGCTGACCTGGATTCGCGGTGAAAACAAAACCGCGCCCATGGGAGCGGTTTTTTTTGGGCTTTTTGGTCGATCAACCCAATGCCTTGGCCACCTCAATCACGTGCTCCACGGTGAAGCCAAAGTGCGGCATCAGTGCTTCGATCGGTGCCGAGGCACCATAGGTATCGATGCCTACCACGGCGCCATCCAAACCGACGTACTTGCGCCAGAAGTCGGTCACGCCAGCCTCCACCGCAACCCGCTTGCGGCAGGCATTCGGTAGCACCGCTTCGCGATAGGCTGCGTCCTGGCGATCAAACACATCGGTCGATGGCATCGACACCACACGTACGCCGTCACCCAGCTGAGCGGCAGCATCCATCGCCAAGCCCACTTCGGAACCGGTCGCGATCAGGATCAGTTCTGGCGCGCCAACGCTGTCCTTCAGCACATAGCCACCACGCGTGATGTCGTCAACCTGTCCGGCATCGCGCGTCTGGTGCGTCAGGTTCTGCCGGCTGAAGATCAGGCAGCTCGGACCGTCCAGACGCTCAATTGCGGCCTTCCAGCACACCGCTGATTCCACAGCATCGCAAGGACGCCAGACATCGTTGTTGGGGATGTAGCGCAGCGACGCCAAGTGTTCGATCGGCTGGTGGGTCGGGCCGTCTTCGCCGAGACCAATTGAGTCGTGCGTGTAAACGTGGATCGCGCGCGCACCCATCAGCGCGCTCATGCGCACTGCGTTGCGCGCGTAGTCGCTGAACACGAGGAACGTCGCGTCGTATGGAATGAAACCGCCGTGCAGCGCAAGACCATTGCTGATCGCGGTCATCGCGAACTCGCGCACGCCGAAATAAATGTAGTTGGAATCGGCCGCATCGGTTGTCAACGACTTGCTGCCACTCCACAAGGTCAGGTTGGAATGCGCAAGGTCCGCCGAGCCGCCCACCAATTCCGGCAGCTGTGACGCGAACTCTTCGATCGCCATCTGCGAAGCCTTGCGCGACGCCACCACCGGACCTTCGGCCTGCAGCTTGGCGATGTACGCCTGCGTATTGGTTTCAAATTCTTCCGGCAATTCCTTCTTCGAGCGCCGCACCAGCTCATGAGCCTCAAGCGGATAGCGCGCCGAGTACACATCGAACTGGGTGTTCCATTGATCTTCGCGCACCAAGCCAGTGTTGCCGGCGCGCCAACCGTCACTGATTTTTTTGGGGATCTCGAACGCAGGATGCGGCCAGTTCAGCGCTTCGCGAGTCGCGATCACTTCGTCCTTGCCCAGCGCGGCGCCGTGGCTGGATTCCTTACCGGCCTTGTTTGGCGAACCGAAGCCAATCGTGGTCCGGCAACAGATCAGCGTGGGCTTGCCATCGGACTTCAATGCGGTGTCGATTGCAGTCCTGATTTCGTCAGGGTCGTGCCCGTCGACGCCACGGATCACGTTCCAGCCATAGGCCTCGAAACGCGCGGGCGTGTCGTCCGTGAACCAGCCAGCGGTATTGCCGTCAATGCTGATGCGGTTGTCGTCCCAGAACGCAACGAGTTTCCCCAGACCCCAGGTGCCGGCTAACGATGCGGCTTCATGGCTGATGCCTTCCATCAGGCAGCCGTCGCCCATGAACACCCAGGTGCGGTGGTCGACGATGGCCAGTTCCGGCCGGTTGAAACGCTGCGCCAGCAATTTTTCCGCCAGCGCGAAACCGACCGCATTGGCGAAGCCCTGCCCCAGCGGACCAGTGGTGGTTTCCACGCCCGGTGTCATGAAATTCTCGGGATGGCCCGGTGTCTTCGAATCCAGCTTGCGGAAATGCTTCAGGTCGTCGATTGAAAGGTCGTAGCCACTCAGGTGCAGCAACGCGTAATGCAGCATCGAACCGTGACCGTTGGACAGCACGAAGCGGTCGCGGTTGAACCACGCCGGGTTGTTCGGGTTGTGCTGCAGGTAATCGTTCCACAGCACTTCGGCGATGTCGGCCATGCCCATCGGCATGCCGGGGTGCCCGGAATTTGCAGCCTGCACCGCATCGATGGCAAGGAACCGGATCGCGTTGGCAAGATCTCGGCGACTGGGCTTTTCAGAAGCAGGCGGGGTCATGTGGGCACATTGGGCGGCGCCCGGCGGCACGCGGGCCGCGCATTGTCCCATCCATGGCCTGTGCTGTCGCGGTTGCGCCTTGCCGCGAGCGTTGCCAAGCCGCCTGCGCCGCATAACGGTTCGCTGAGATACGCCTGAGCCTGGCTTACAGCCGGCGCCGCAATATCGGCTTCCCGGCTTGACCGGAACACCTCGTCAGTTGCAACCAATCAGAAGCCCCACATGCACGCAAAACTCATACCTAGCTCGTTGGCAGCATTGGCCATTGCGGGCTGCATTTCGTTTGTAGTACATGCCGCAGAACCCAGCCAGGCAACGCTACTCAAGCAGGCCAAGGTCAGCAGGGAAGTGGCCACCAAGACCGCACTAGCCAAGGTACCCGGCGGCAGGATCAAGAGTTTCGAACTGGAAAACGAACATGGAGCACTGGTCTGGTCGTTTGACATCGCGATGCCGAAATCCAGGAACATCCACGAAGTGCAGGTCAATGCCGTGACCGGCGCGATTGCCCACAGCGAGATCGAGACGCCCCAAGACCAGGCCAAGGAAATCGACCAAGACAAGAAGGAAGCAATGCATCACTAACCCTGCAATGAGCATGACATCCCTCCCCGCTTGAAGCGGGGAAGGATGTTTCAAAAATGGCCGCTAGGCCGGCTGTCGCAGATCCACTTCGTCCTTGGACACGATCGTGGCCAGCATCAGGTCGCCGGTGACATTGAGCGTGGTGCGGCACATGTCGAGGAACCGGTCCACGCCCAGGATCAGGCCGATGCCTTCCGGCGGCACGCCGACCATGCCGCAGATCAGCGCGACCACGGGTAGCGATCCTGCCGGTACGCCGGCGGTGCCGATGCCGCCGAGAATGCAGACGAACATCACCGTCACCTGCTGCATCAGGCTCAGCTCGACGCCGAAGAACTGGGCCAGGAACAGCACCGTGACGCCCTCGAACAGGGCGGTGCCGTTCTGGTTGGCGGTGGCGCCCACTGTCAGCACGAAGCGCGAGACATTGCGCGGCAGGTGCAGTTTCTCGTCAGCCACGCGCAGCGCCACCGGCAAGGTGGCGTTGCTCGATGCAGTCGAGAACGCCATCACCATCGCTTCCTGCACGCCCTTGAAGAACTTCGGTGGCGACCAGCCGGCAAGGAACTTCAGCATCAGCGAATAGACCACGAACATGTGGATCGCCAGCGCCAGCACCACCACGCCCACGTACGCGCCCAGGCTGCGCAGCAGGTCCCAGCCGAACAGCGCGGCCAGGTTGAACATGAAGCAGAACACCGCATACGGCGCCAGCCGGATGACCAGCCCGATCAGCGTCATCGACACTTCGAACAAACCCTGGATCCCCTGCAACAGCACCTCGGTCGCCTTGCTGCGGGTCAGTACCAGACCAATACCGAGCATCAGCGAAAAGAACATCACCGCAAGGATGGTGTTGTCCGCCGCAGCCTTGATCACGTTGTCAGGCACGATGCCGAGCAGCATGTCGATGCCCTTCATCTGGCCGCTGTTGCCGCTGACGATGGCCTGTGCGCGGTCGGCGCCCTGCGCCAGCATCGCCTGCGCCGCGGCCGGATCAACGCCAGCGCCGGGTTTCAGCCAGTTGACCAGTACCAGGCCCAGCACGACCGCGATCCCGGAGGCCACGACGGTATAGCCGAGCGTCTTCCAGCCGACGCGGCCAAGCGAACGCACGTCGCCCATTTCCGCCACGCCCATGATCAGGGCGGAGAACAGCAGCGGAATGATCAGCATGAAGATCAGGCGCAGGAACAGCGTGCCTGCAGGCTGGGTCACGTAAGTCGTCAGCCACTGCACCCAGTCGGCATCGGCGCCGGAAACGTAGTGCGCGACCAAACCCAAAGCCAGGCCGGCGACGAAGCCGATCAGCATCTTCCAGTGCAGCTGCAGCTTTCGGCCGGCCGCCGTGGCTTCACTCATGGTCTGGTCCCGTCGATTCCCCGTAAGCGGCCGAGCTTAGCAAACGCAGACTCAGGTCTCGGGATACAGGGGCGGCAACAGCGGCGCTGTCGTTTGCGTTTTCCGGCGCAGGTGGACACCCTTGCGGAACGCCGCGCGCAAAGCCGCGAGCGCCGCGCCCGAATCGCCAGCGCCCCAACGCGCCGCCTGCAACTGTGCGACGGCACTGGTTTGCGCTGGATCGTCAATCTTCGCGCGCAAGGCATCCAGGTCATCGCCCGCGATGCCTGCCGACTCGCACAACGCATGTGCAATTCCGGGCAGGTCGCCGCGCTTGAGTGCGTCGGCAAGTGATGGCGCGCTCGGCAATGCGCTCGCTGGCGGATCGTTCACTGGCGTTGCCTGCTCGCCCACGCCATCGCCCACGACGTGGCGTCGCTTGCTGAGCCACCACCCGCCCGCCAACGCCAGCAGGACCGCGATCAGGCCCAGCCAAGGGAGCATCTGTTTCGGCACACGCGGCTTTGAACCCCCGGCGTCGACCGCGTCGCCTGTGGCGACCGGCGGCGCAATGTCGGCCACCGTGTTATCCACCACCGCGCCTGGTGCCACCTGCAACTTCAGCGGAGGCAACATCGCGGTACGCGCCACGCCCTGCGCGGCATCCCACCACTCGATGCGTGGGCCAGGCAGGCTGAGCGTGCCGGCCTGCAACGGTACCAGTGAGATGCGCCGACGCACGGTCGCGCGCGGCCGTCCGTCAACGAACTGTTCGTCGAATTGCGGTGGCTCGGGGAAGACTTGCACCTCCGCCGAGCCGGGGAAGGTCAGTGCTGGCAACTGGGTGGCGCTGGCGCCATCGGCGATCATCTCCAGTTCCACCGTCGTCGCTGCGCCGGCGCGGGCCTGTGTCGGCGCCTGCACGTAACGCAAGCGCAGGTCGTGCAAGGGCAACCACGGCTGCGGCGCGTTGGCCGGGATTGGCTGCACCTGCAAGCGCTTGTTCGGCGCCGCCGCGGACAGCGGTTTGCGCCCGTCGCCGAACAGGTCATCGAAGAACCCGCCGACCGCCTGCCCGTTGAAGCGCGCGCCGGGGATCACCAGCGCGCCGCTACGCTCCGGGATCAACAGGAAGCGACGTTCAATCACGTTGTAGCGGCGACCCTGGATTTCGCGCTGGTACTGCAGGTCCTCGCCGACCCGCTGCAGGCTGCCACCCGCTGGCGGCTCCTGGTCCAGTTGCCCGGACAGCAGGTTCACCGCGACATGCAGGCGGACGACCATGCCCACTGCCTGTTGCACATAGGGCTGGGCCGCATCAACCACGGTTTCCACGAAAGCATCGGCATCGCCGCTGGCGGGCACCACCGAGGGCGGCAACACCGTCAATCGCTGCGGCGCGGTAGTCCCGTTGCCCACCCGTAGCGCCGGCACAGTAAGTACGCCCGGTCCACGCGGACGGATGCCGACCGCGAACAGCGAACGCGTCTTGTTTTGCCCGTTGACCCGCTGGAAACTGCGGCGCACGGTTTGCCCGGCGATGTCGAACTGCGCCGATAACGGCCGGTAGTCGATCTGCTGCACGCTGGCATCGGTCTCGATGTTGAGCGTGGCGGTTTCGCCGTAGGTGATCTGCGCACGGTCCAGCCAGGCGCGCGTCTGCGCGACTGCGGGCAATGTGCAGGCGAGCAGCAGCACCAGTATGCCGATGCGCAACAGGGTCCGGTTCACGGCCCGCCTCCAACCTGGCGGCGACGTTCGTATTCGAGTCGGAACCGCGCCCGCAGTAACGCACCGGGATCGTCGGGTACGCGCTGCAGTTGCGCCTGGTTGGCGAGGCGACGCTCGCGCTGTCCGGCGGTTTCCGGCTTTGCCTGCGTCGCCTGCTCAGCAGACTTGTCTGCGGCCCCTTGCTTGGTCAGCGCGTCCTGCATGCGTTGACGTTGCGCGGCATCGGCATCGGCCTGTGCCTTGGCGTCCTGTGGCCTCGGGGCGTCCTGCTGCGACGCTGGCTGCTTGGAGGACTGGGCAGGCGGGGGTTCTGGCTTCCTGGATTGCGAAGGGTTGTCGCTGGACTTCGCGTCCTGCTGGTCCTGCCCTGGTTGGCCTTGCTGCGGGTCTCCTTTCTGGTCCTGCCCCGGCTTCTGCTTCTGCTGCTGGTTCTGTTGCGACTTGTCACCGGGTGGCGGCTTGCGCTTGCGCGCGGCATCGACAATCGCGCGATTGGCGATTGCATCGTCCATCCGTGGCCGCAGCTTGATGGCGCGGTCGTAGGCGGCGATGGCGGCGTCCAGCTGCCCGGCCTTGGCCAGGGCATTGCCGAGGTTGTACTGGCCGTCGGCGGTCGGGTTACCGGAAAAGTCCTTGATGGCCGTGTCGAATTCCTGCTTGCGATAGGCGGTGATGCCTTCCTGCATGCGCGCGTACGCGGCCTGGTCCGGGCGTTTCCACAACCCGCTGGTGTCCTGCGATGCGTCCCGCGGCGCGTCCTGCGCCTTGCCTGTCTGTATCGGTGCCTGCGCCTGCGCGGGCGGCACCGGCACCAGCATCACCAGTACCAACATCGCCACCATGCCAGCGCCGCGACGGAACATCGGCAGCAACAGCAGCAGGGCCAACGGCAGCAACCAGACGCCATCGTCGCGCCAGCGGGCGATTTTCTCGCCACGCGTCGCGGCCGCACTGTCGGACCGCCGATCAAGCACGCCCAGTGCACGAAGGTCGGCATCGTCGGTCGTCAATGTTTGATAGCTGCCGCCACCACCTGCGGCAAGCCGGCGCAGGCTGGCGGCGTCCAGGCGTGCCTGCCCGCTCCCGGCGCCCGTGTCGAAGCTGCCGCCCTGCGCCGTGCCCAGGCCGAGTGCCGACACGCGATAGCCCGACGCGTGCGCGCTGGCCGCCGCGCTTACGTCGGCGGCATCGGCGTGGTCGGTGAGCAGCAGGATATCGCCCTGCGCATGGCCGGCTTGCTGCAACAATCGGCGCGACCACGCGATCGCGCGGTCCACGCGCTGTCCGTCCTCCGGCATCACGTCCGGGCTCAACGCATCCAGGAACAGCGCAACATTCGCCGCATCTTCGGTCAGCGGCGCCACCGTGTAGGCGTCATCGGCGAACGCCACGAGCGCGATCTGGCCGCCTGCGCGTTCGCGCAGCAGCGTTGCAATCTTCGCGCGCGCCTGTGGCAGTCGGGAGGGCGGCAGGTCGCCGGTCAGGATACTGCTGGAGAGGTCCAGTGCGACCACCAGTGGCGCCTTGGACTGCCACAGCGGATGTTCGTCCTTGCGCCAGGAGGGTCCCGCCATCGCCAGCACCAGCAGGACCGCCGCAAGCAGCCCAAGCCAGCGCGTCCAGGATCGGCGCGTGGAGATTGTCGCGGTGTCCAGTAGGTGTGGCAGCAGATGCGCGTCCACCGCGTCCTGCCACGGGCTGCGCCGCTGCGCGCCGGCCCGCCACCACCACAACAGTGCAGGCAACACCAACAGGGCCAGCAACCACCATGGGCGCAGGAAATGCAGCTGGGCGATGTCGGCGAAAATGGTGTTCATGCGCGCCGCCGCAACAGCAGTGCCAGCAGTCCCAGCCCCAGTGCGCCGCCCAGCGGCAGCGGATAGCGTTCGATCCTGGGTCGCACGACCTTGCCCTGGCGTTGCACCGGTTCCAGGCGGTCGATCTCGGCGTAGATGCCGGCCAGGCTGTCGGTGTCGCGGGCGCGGAAGAAG
Source organism: Lysobacterales bacterium (assembly GCA_038235795.1). Lineage (GTDB taxonomy): Bacteria > Pseudomonadota > Gammaproteobacteria > Xanthomonadales > Xanthomonadaceae > Thermomonas. Next base: position 11,461 of record JBBSTP010000026.1, read on the forward strand.
CGACCGCCGGTCAGGTTGGCGATGCGCTGCAGGCCGGCTTCGTCGACTTCATCGCCGCCCATCGGCAACTGGAATCCGAACACCGACAGGCTGCTGCCATTTCCGCCAAAAGCAATCGCATGCACGCGCACGCCGCTGTCGCGGGCGATCTGTGCGGCCTTCTCGGGCTCCAGCGTGCCGGCGGTGTTGACGCCATCGGTGAGCAGGATCAGCACATGTTGTTTCGAAGCCGGCGTGTCCGCATCCTGCTGTTGCAGTCGCTTGGTGGCCAGCGCGATGGCGTCGCCGATCGCGGTCGCGCGCCCGGCCAGGCCGACCACGCTGTCGCCAAGCTGGTCGCGCACGCTGTCGCGGTCCAGGGTCAGTGGGGTGAGCGCGAAGGCGCGGTCGCCGAACACGATCAGCCCGACCCGGTCGCCAGCGCGGCGGTCGAGGAAATCGGCCAGCACCGCCTTGGCTGCGGTCAGGCGGTCGACCAACTGCCCGCCCAACTCCATGTCTTCCTCGCCCATGCTCGCGGACAGATCCACCGCCAGCATCAGGTCGCGGCCGACCTGCGGCGGCATGATCGCCGGGCCGAGCTGTTGTGGACGCGCAGCGGCGACACACAGCAGGCACCAGGCCAGGAAGGCCAGCCAACGGAAGCCGTGCACACGCGCGGACGTGTCGCCAGCGGCGGCGAGGCGTTGCAGGCGATCGCTCCACGGCACCCGCAGCGCGGCATCGGTATTGCGGCGCGTGCGCAGCAGTGCATGCACCAGCAATGGGAGCGGCAGGGCCGCGAACAGCCACGGCCAGGCGAAGCTTTCGATCGAGAGCATCGCCAGCAACGCGCTCACTTGGCCTGCATCCATCTGAGGTAGCGCTCGCGGGCCAAGGCCCGCAGCGCGTTGGCCTGTTCGACGCTGGCATCGGCGCGGAACCCACCTTCCAGCAGCAAAGCGCCTGCGCCGGCATTGAACACCGGTTGCGGCATGCCTTCATCGAGGAATCGCAACCAGGCATCGCCTTCCATGCGATCCGCTGCCGGGTCCTGTATTCGCGCGGCGCGGCGCAGCAGCTCCGACATCGCTGCGATCTGTTGCGATGGGGTTCCCGCGCCATCGATAGCCATGTCGAACACATGCAGGATCGCCGCATGCCGTCGCCGTTTTCGCCAACGCCACCACGCAAGCGCGGTGACCACGACCAGCAACGCCGCGAACAGCATCCACCAGCCCGGTGCCGGCGGCCACCATGCCGGCGCCACGCCCGCGTGTACGTCGCGCAATGTCAGCGGTGCGCTCATCGACGATGGCCCGTGCGCGCACGGTCAAGCAACGGCAGCCACGCATCGCTGTCGTCTGCGGTGGACAGTTCCATCGCGCGCGCGCCGCGGCTGTGCAACAAGGCCAGCGTGGTGTCCACCGGCACCGTGAATTCCTGTCGCCAGCGTTGCCGCGTCGTCGCCGCATCCAGGCCCAGCTCGGTGCGCGTCCCCGCAGCCGAGGCGAACGGCAGCCGCGCCACCGGCGGGGTGCGCTCCAGCGGATCGGTCAGCAGCAGCACCACCAATTCATGATGCATGGCCAGCGCCGGCCAGATGTCGGCCGGCAGCGCCGCAACGCTGGTCGGATCGGCCAGCACCAGCAGGCGCGAACCGGGCCGCAACAGGCGGCGAGCATGGTCAAGTGCGGTGGCCAGCCCGGCGTCGTCCTCGGGTGGGCGCTCATACCAGCGCACCAGTGCATCCAGTACGCGCAGCGCGCCACGCGGGCCGGAGGCGGGCGTCACCGGGGCCTCCCGCGGCGAACCACGCAGCGCAGCGATGCGGTCGCCGTCGCGTACCGCAAGCCATGCCGCCAGCGCGCCGGCACGGGCAGCCTGCACCGACTTGAAACGCACCCGCGTGCCGAAGTACAGCGACGACGCGGTATCGGCCACGATCAGGCTCAGCCGTTCGCGTTCGGCCTGGAACAGTTTGGTATGCGTGCGTCCGCTGCGCGCGGTCAGGCGCCAGTCGATGTGGCGGGCATCATCGCCCTGCGCATATTCGCGGGACTCCGCATATTCCATGCCGCGCCCGCGCAGGCTGGACAGGGCTTGACCCTGCACGCCGTGCTGGCCGCGCCGCGCGCTGCGCCGGCCTTGCACCAGCGCACGTAGCGCGATCAGCTCGGGCAGGGTTGGCACGATCCCGGTGCCGATCCCGGTGCCGACGTCGGAAGCCTGGCGGACCTGGTCCATCGGAGCACTCAGGGCAGCGGGACCCGCTGCAGCAACTCGCCGACCAGGCGGTCGCCATCCCAGCCTTCAGCGGTCGCTTCGTAACTCGGCAACACGCGATGGCGCAGCACATCCGGAGCCACCGCACGCACGTCTTCGGGGGTCACGAAGTCACGCCCCATCAGCCATGCGCGCGCCCGCGCGCAGCGCTCCAGCGCGATCGAGCCACGAGGGCTCGCACCCCAGGCGATGCGCCGGGCCAGCGCGGCGTCGTAGCGGCCGGCATCCCGCGAGGCGAGCACCAGTTCGACCAGATAGCGCTCCAGCGCCGGGGCCACGTGCAGGTCGAGCACGGCGCTGCGCGCCGCGAACACATCGTCAAGTGGCATGCGCTGGACCTGCTGGTGAACCGGCTGCAAGGCATCGCGCGCGCGTTCGCGGGCGAGGCGCAGGATCTCGGTTTCCGCGGCGACCTCCGGATAGCCGATGCGCACGTGCATCAGGAAACGGTCGAGCTGCGCCTCCGGCAACGGGAAGGTGCCTTCCTGTTCGATCGGATTCTGGGTCGCCATCACCAGGAAGAGCTTCGGCAACGGATAGGTGTGGCGGCCAACCGTGACCTGGCGTTCGCCCATCGCCTCCAGCAGCGCCGACTGCACCTTGGCCGGCGCGCGGTTGATCTCGTCCGCAAGCAGGATTGGATGGAAGATCGGGCCTGGCATGAATTCGAAGCGGCCATCCTGTGGGCGCCAGACCTCGGTCCCGGTCAGGTCGGCCGGCAGCAGGTCGGGGGTGAATTGCACGCGGGCGAAGTCGGCCTCCAGCCGCGCCGCCAATGCGCGCACCGCGCTGGTCTTGGCCAGCCCGGGAGCGCCTTCGACCAGCAGGTGGCCGTCCGCGAGCAAGGCGATCAGCAGGCGTTCGATCAGGGCGGACTGGCCGATGATCTCCTTGGCAAGGTCGTCGCGCAGGGCGATAAAGGCATCGTGCAGGCGCGGTGTTTCTGGAGTTGGGGTATCCATGGGTTCCTCGGGTTGCTGGCCCATTCGACCATGCCCGGCCTTAAAGGTTCGTCATCATCGGAGGCAGCAGGTGTTGATACGACGCCGGAAATGCATCGGGGGCCTTGCGGCCCCCGATGCGGATCGTTCAATGCGCTGTCAAATACGCGATCAGTTGCGCTGTTCCACGCGCATCACCTTCGGCGTCACGAAGATCAGCAGCTCGGCCTTTTCCCTGGTCTTGTTCTTGTTGCGGAACAGGTTGCCCAGGAAGGGGATGTCGCCCAGGAACGGCACCTTGGCCAGGTCGTCGCGGTCGCGAAATTCGTACACGCCGCCGATGACCACGGTCTGCCCATCCTCCACCAGCACTGCGGTATTGATCTCGCGTTTGGCGATGGTCGGCACTTCACCGAAGGTGCCCACGCTGACGAAGCCTTCCAGTTCGTCCTTCTTGACCGCCATGTTCATGAACACGCGGCCGTCGTTGGTGATGGTCGGGGTGACCTTCAATTCCAGCAACGCTTCCTTGAACTGCACGGTCGGGATCGAGTTGCTCTGGCCACCGGTCACGGTCAGGTAGCCGATTTCGCGGCCCTGACGGATCACCGATTCCTGCTGGTTGCTGGTGACGATGCGGGGGTTGGAAATCACCTCACCACGTCCCTGCTCCTGGATCGCGGAGAGTTCGACGTCAAGCAGGTATCCGGCATTGAGGATCGAGAGCGCCAACGAACCAGCGGGATTGTTCAACACCGCCGGCAGGTTGGTCATCAGGCCGCGGGTGGTGGTGCTTCCGACGTAATTGGGCACCGCGCAGCTAGAGGGGTTGAAGCCACCCAAACACGCGTTGTAGGCATTTTGCAGGGCGTTATTGGTCTGGCTGGCGGCATAGTCCGCATTGCGATTGGTGGTATTGCCTTCCAGGTTGCCACCAAAGTACGTATTGCCGTTGCGGCCGCTGATGCCGAAGCGTGCACCCAGTTCGCGGGCAACAGATTCCGTGGCGATCACGATGCGCGCCTCGATCACCACCTGGTCGACCGGCTTGTCCAGCTTGGACACGATGTTGCGGATATCGGCCACGCGCTGCGGGATGTCAATCACCAGCAAGGTGTTGGTGCGCTTGTCGAAGCTGATGCTGCCGCGCGGCGACAGAAATCCACGCTGGCCACCACCTCCGGCGCCACCCGCCCCACCGCCACCTCCACTGCCACTGCTGTTCTTGGCGTTCTCGGTCAGCAGCTTGGCGATGTCTTCGGCGTTGCCGTAGTTGATCGGGATGTATTCGGTCACCGTTTCGGCGCGGTTTTCAAGGGCGATGCGCGCGTCTTCCTTGTCCTGCTCG
>JBBSTP010000027.1:0-15572 GCA_038235795.1 Lysobacterales bacterium
AGCGAGCGCGCCATCGTCACCGACGTTGCCGGCACCACCCGCGACCTGTTGCAGGAGACCATCCGGCTGGATGGCGTGGATCTGACCCTGGTTGACACTGCCGGGCTGCGTGATGTGGGCGACGCCGGTGACGCGATCGAGGCCGAGGGGATCCGGCGTGCACGCGCCGAACTGGCGCGTGCCGACCTCGCGCTGGTGGTGGTGGATGCACGCAGGTCGGAACGCGAACGCACGATGCTGGAGGTGGAAACCGCCGGCGTGCCGCGGCGCCTGTGGCTGCACAACAAGGTCGACCTGCTGTCCCAGGTCCCGGTGCCCCTTGAGCCTGACACCCTGTTCGTGTCCGCGCTCACCGGACAGGGCCTGGACGCGTTGCACCAGCGATTGCTGGCATTGTCCGGGGTGGGTGAGGCGGGCAACGGGGCGTTTTCCGCGCGGGCACGGCACGTGCAGGCGCTGGCGCGCGCGGCCGAACACATCGCGGCGGCGAGCCAGGAACTGGGTGACGAGCGGCTGGAACTGGCTGCGGAGGCGTTGGCCCAAGCGCATTCAGCATTGGGTGAGATCGGCGGACAGACCAGCGCGGATAGTCTACTCGGTCACATTTTCAGCACATTTTGTGTCGGCAAGTAAGCGGCGGGCGTCCTTGCGCTTGACAAACCGGCGCCACTAACGCGTGCTAACGGCGAGTGCGCCTTGCACCAACTCTAGGGGGAGTTTCACGATGTCCGTTATCAATTCCAGGCGTCGCGGCCTTGTGCCGCTGGCGCTCGCGGTGGCTGTGGCCTGCGCACTTGGCGCATGCAAGAAAGAGCCGGCGTTGGCCGATCCTACTGCTGCCGCGGCATCCACGGCTCAGCAGGCGCCGGCACCCACGCCAGAATCGGTGGTCTCGGCCTCGGTCAATGCCATGACCCCGGACCAGCTACGCAGCGAGGCCTCCAAGGCCTATGGCGAGAATCGCCTGTATGCGCCGGCCGGCAACAACGCCATGGAGTATTACCTGGCGCTGCGTGACAAGGCGCCGGCCGACGCCGCTGCGTCAAGTGCGTTGACCGACCTGATGCCAATGACGGTGATCGCCACCGAGCAAGGCATCGCCCGCGAGGACTTCGCCGAAGCCAAGCGCCTGACGGCCTTGATCGAAAAAGCCGATGCAAAGCACCCGTCGCTGTCGCGCCTCAAGTCGAGCATCGCCAGCAGCGAAACTGCAGCGTCGCAACGTGTCGCGTCGCAGGCCCTGACCACTGAGCAGGAAGCCAAGCGCCAGGCGGACCTTGTCAAGCAGCGCGAGGAAGAGCAGAAGAAGCAGCAAGAACAACAGCGCAAGGAGGTAGCCGCTCAGCCGGCGCCGCCGAGCGTCGCCGAGCAGGCTGCCGCCGAAGCGGAACGCAAGCGCGTGGCCGCCGCTGCCGAGACCGAACGCCAGCGCGTGGCCGCCGCCGCGCAGCAAGCGCAACAAGCGGCCGCGCAACCGGCTGCGCCTGCCGCGCAGCCGGCGCGCGCCTCCAGCGAATTGCGGGCGGTGTCGCAATCTGATCCACGCTATCCGGCGGAGGCTCAGCGCGACAAGATCAGTGGCACGGTGCAAGTGGAATTCACGGTTGCCACCGATGGCAGCGTCAGCGATGCGCGTGTGGTGTCCTCCGAAGCGCCTCGGCGGTATACGCGCGAGTTCGAGCGTGAAGCCGTGGCGGCAGTGAAGCGCTGGCGCTTCCAGCCGGTCGGGCAGGCCACCACCAGCCGCCGCACGATCAGCTTCCAGCAGTAAGCGCAGTTTGATGCGCGGCACGAAAAAGCCCGGCGTTCGCCGGGCTTTTTTCGGGTTGAAGTGGCTTAGGCGGAGATCGCCAGCTTTTCCTGTCGATAGCGCCAGACCGCGGCCAGCCATAGCAGCACCGCCAGCAACACCGACGCGGACAGGTAGATCGCCCACTGTTCGGCGCTCGGGTTCTCGCCCCGGTTGACCTTTACCAGCAGCTGGTTCTGCGACAGGAACGGCACCGCGTATTGCCACAGCGCAGTGTCCTTGAGCGGATAGGCCATCAGCGCATAGGCCGGCAGCATCGGCAGCATCATCAGCCAGACGATGTGGCTCTGTGCTTCCTTCATGCTCTTGGCTGCGGCCGCGAGCAAGGTCAGCAGGGCGGTGCCGATCAGCACCAGGGGGAGCAGGATCACCAACATCTTGCCCATCGCCGCAAAGCTCACATCCAGTGCACTCGCCTCACCCGAGGCCAGCGCCGCGCTGAGCTTGAACGACAGCAGGATCAGCAGCATCGAGGCGGTGCCCATCACGCTGGCGGCGGCCATCTTGCCGCTGACCAGCGCGCCGCGCGATGCGGGCGTGGCCAGCAGCGGTTCCAGCGATTGCCGCTCACGCTCGCCGGCGGTCGTGTCCATGGCCAGGTGCGAGCCGCCGATGAAGGCGAACAGGGTCATGATCAACGGCAGGATCAACGACAGCATCAGGCCCCGTTTCGCTTCAGGCGTGGCCAGGTCGCGGGTGCCGAGGTTGACCGGCGAGGCCACCATCGGATTGACGCCGCGCGCCAGCAGACGCAAGCCGCCAACGGATTGCCCGTACTGATCCAGCGCAGCGCGCACGCGGCCGGCCGGCACGTCGGCGTCGCGGCGGGTACTGTCCATCACCAGTTCGATCTTGGCCGACTTCCCGGCGCGCCAGTCGTCGGCGAAATTCTTGTCGATCACCAGCGCCACGTCCTCGCGCTGGTTGCGGATGCGTGCCTCGAAATCGGCCGGCGCGGCCTTGGCCTCGATCCCGCGGCTGGCCAGGAACGCGACCAGGTTGGGCGCGCGATCAATACCCTGCACCGACAGCTCCAGGGTCTTCTCCAGTTGGGTGTCGGCGCGCATCTGCGCCAGCTTGCCCATGCCCAAAATCAGCAACGGGTACAGCAACGGGGCCATCAGCAGGGTCAGCAGGAAGGTGCGCCGGTCACGGGCGAAATCGCGCAGTTCCTTGCGCATGACCACCAGCGTGCTGCCCAGGAAAGTGTTGCTGTTCATGCGTGCAAGCCCTCTTCGCTGCCGATCAGGGTGACGAAGGCGTCTTCCAGGTTGGCCTGGCCGGCCTGCTCGCGCAGTTCATCGGGCGAACCCTCCGCCACCACCTTGCCCTGCGCCACCACGACAATCCGGTCACACAGCGCGGCGACCTCCTGCATGATGTGACTTGAGAAGATCACGCAGCGCCCCTCGGCGCGCAGGTCCTTGAGGAACGCGCGCAGGCCGCGCGTGGTCATCACGTCCAGGCCATTGGTCGGCTCGTCCAGGATGACGTTCTTCGGGTCGTGGATCAGCGCCCGCGCGATCGCAGTCTTGGTGCGCTGGCCCTGCGAAAACCCCTCGGTGCTGCGGTCGAGGAAATCCTCCATCTGCAGCGCGGCGGCCAGCTTGCCGGTGCGCTGGGCAATTGCTTCGGACGACATGCCATGCAGTTCGCCGAAGTAGGCGATGTTCTCGCGCGCGGTCAGGCGCTTGTAGACGCCGCGCGCATCCGGCAACACGCCCAGGCTGCGCCGCACGCGGTTGGGATCGGTTGCCACGTCCACGCCATCCACGATGACCCGGCCGGTTTCCGGCGTCATCAAGGTGTACAGCATGCGCATGGTGGTGGTCTTGCCGGCGCCGTTGGGGCCGAGCAGGCCGGTGATCTGGCCGTCATGCGCGGTGAAGCCGACGTCATCCACGGCGATCACCGGGGTCTTGTCCTTGCCCTTGCCGGGAAAGGTCTTGCGAAGATGTTCTGCGACGATCATGGGTTGCGGTCCTTGTTGGGCAGGGGGCTCACGGCTCCCAGCCGTTGAAGCTGGTGAAGGGCGGCACGTAGTTGAGCTTGTCCAGGCAGGCGCCATCGAGCGCCTTGGCGTCGGCCTTTTCGATGAACTGGGTGAACAGTTTTGGCATGCAGCCGGCGCCGATCACGTTGTGGCCCTGGCCGCGCAGGACGAACAGGCGGCCATTGGGCAGGGTCTTGATGACGTCCTCGCCATAGCGCGGCGGGGTCACCGGGTCGAATTCGCCTTCCAGCACCAGCGCGGGCACATCGGTGGCGAGCGCCTGGTGGAAGTCCGCGGGAACATCGCCCTTCGGCCATGCCTTGCACATCGCCCCCATCGATTCGGCCATGCCATTGCCGAGCAAGGTGTTGGCATCCTCGCTGCGCGCAACCATGCCTTCGTTGTCCTCGCTGCAGATGACCGAGAACTGCATGCCCATCGCCATCGTGTCCTTGAGGTCACCGCCCATCATCTTGGCCAGTGCGACCAGCCCTGCGTAGCGACCGTTGTTGGCTTCGTGGATGAGCTTGGGCAGCAGCGAACCGGCGGCCGGCATGTAGGCGTACATGCGCACCAGCCCGGCCACGGTGTCCGCGTTCAACGTACCTTGCGTCTGCTCGCCGGTGGTGGCATCCCGGTAAGTCACTTCAACCGGTGCCGCACGCAGCTTGACCATCAGCTGGTCAAGCTCGACGCGCGGGTCGCCGAGCTTGCCCTTGCAGGCCGGCGCCTTGCTGCACAGCGCGAACTGCAGGGCCAGCGCATCGTCCAGGTTGCGAGCGAAGATGTTGCCGAGCTGCAGCGTATTGGGCACTACCGAATCCAGCACGATGCTGCGGGTGTGATCCGGATGATGCATGGCGTATTGCTGGGCCACACGCGTGCCGTAGCTGACCCCGACCAGGTTGATCTGCGCCGCGCCAATCGCTTGGCGCACCGCCTCCAGGTCGGCGACCGCGTCGCTGGTGGTGTAGTAACGCAGGTCGGCCTTGGTCGAAAGCTCAGTGACGCACGTGGCGGCCGCGGCCTGGGCGCGGGCGGCGTCCGTGGGCGAGGCATCGTCTTCACCATCCATCGAGCAGGTGAGCGGGTTCGACTTGCCGGTGCCACGCTGGTCAACCAGGATGACGTCGCGGTGTTTGCGGACTTCCTTGAAGACGGGATCCAGCATCGGATAGGTTTCGACCGCTGCCTGGCCGGGACCGCCGGCCAGGAAGAACACCGGGTCGGGCGCCATGTCGCCATCGGAGGTCGCCGGCAGCCAGGCGATATTGAGCTGGATCTTTCGACCCTGCGGTCGGCTGCGGTCTTCCGCAACCGTGTACTGCGCGCACTGCGCCTCGATGCTCTCGCGGGTCATCGGGGAGCTCAGGCTGCACGCCTTGAACGCGATCTTGCCTAGCATGCGCGGTTTGACCGGGGTCGCCTTGACCGGGATATCGCTGGACTTGGCGGTCCGGTCGTTGGCATCGGGGCTGGTACGCGCGTCGGGCTTGAGCAGCCTGTAACCGAAGAACGCGGCAAGCAACGCCAACACCAGGATGATTCGTATCTTGCGGGACATCGTCATTGTTCCTCGTAGAGAAAAATCTGTTCAATCCGTCCGCCAAACAGGCGAGCGATGCGGAAGGCCAGCGGCAGGCTCGGGTCGTATTTACCTGTTTCCAGCGCGTTGACGGTTTGCCGGGACACGTCCAGTTGCTCGGCCAGTTCGCCTTGCGACCATCCCTTGGCATCTCGCAGTTCGCGCAGGCGGTTGTTCACTCGGGTCGTCTCACAGGAACCGGCGGGCCACGATGAACTTGGCCAGCCCGTAACTCAGGCAGACCAGCGGGAACACCCAGATCATGGCGACGCCAGAGGGCACGTCTATGACCTTGGCCAGCTGCAGGAACCCGCCCGCCATGTACAGCAGGGAGATGAAGGCCGTGGCGAAGCTGACCGCTTCCAGCTCGATCCGCTGCTGCATTTCATCGGCATCGCGGATGTAACGGATGATCGCGCGCAGCGCCAGGCCAATGGCCGGCACCGGCAGCAAGGCGACCAGCGCGCGCAGGCCGGGCTCGTCCACGCGCTTGAGCAGCCATACGGACAGGATCAGCGTCACCACGTAACCCGCCATCGCCGGAATGAACTCGCGCAGGTAGCGGCTGCGCAGCGCCGGGGTGCCGGTATCGCAGGCATCCGGCATGCGCCAGCGCAGCAGACCAGCAAACAGACAGCCGACCGCGATCCCGGACAGGAAACCGGAGGCGGTGTCCGACCCTTGCCACGGCGATGCGTAGTACAACACTAGTGCCATCGCCGCGCACAGGAGGGCGGCTACCAGCAGCCTGACCGCTGATTTCGGCATCGCGATGGCCATCAGCGCTTGAACTTCCTGGCGAACTGCGCAGCGGCCAGTCCAAGGAATGCCATGCCGATCCCGATGAACGCGGTCTGGCCGCTGAAGCCGATCGCCGTGAAAGCCATTCCCGAGGCCAGGAAGGACAGCCCGGACCCGTATCGGCAGTGGATGTGCATGAGAATTCCCCGTGACTGCGTGTCAAGCACGCTTGACATGACGATACCGAAGTCAGCAAATGCTTGTCAAGTGTCCTTGACACGCTTGTTCGGCATACCGAGGCTCGCGGCGCCTACCGCCGGGCGTTCGCTCCGCCGCTCGAAATGCAGCTACGCGAGCCACCCGGCGGGCTCGCCGCTACATCGCGTGGCCAAAGAAAGGCATTCAGGACCTCTTCCTGGCAAGCGCCGCACTCATTTGTTGCTGACGTACTTCTCGCGCCTGATGTGCGGAATCGGAAGCCCGGCTTCCTTGAGCGCCTCGAAGCAGGCATCCACCATGTTCGGGTTTCCGCACAGGTAGGCGATGTCGCCGACCGCGTTCGGCGCGAACTCGGCCAGTGCGTTCTGCACATAGCCGTGGCGCACGTCGGCGTGGTCCTGTGCAGACCCCGGTTCGGGCATCTCGCGAGAAAAACACGGCACGAAGCGAAACCCCGGATGCGCGTGTGCAAACGCGCGGAACTCGTCGCCGTAAAACAACTCAGCGGGCGTGCGCGCACCTTGCAACAGAACCACTTCGATGCCGCGTTGGCGCATCAATGCCTGCAGCTGCGGCAGCATCGCCCGGTACGGTGTGATGCCGGTGCCGGTGCCGATCAACAGGTAGCGTGGGTTGGCATCAGCCGGCATCAGGCAAAAGCGCCCAAACGGCCCGCTGGCGGTGATCTGGCCGCCCTCAGGCAGGCCTTCGAACAAGGCGGTTGCGGCCCCGCCCGGCACGTAGCTGACCGCGATCTCTACTGCCTCGCCCGGTCCCAGTGCATGGTCGTGGATGGTCGCCAGAGAATAGCTGCGTCGCGCCGAAATACCATCGGCGCAGTCGAAATGGATCTGGATGAACTGGCCTGGGATGTAATCCAGCGGCAGGCCGTCGTCGCGGACGAACGACAGGTGCGCGACGCTGGGCGCAAGCATCCGGCGGTCGGTGAGTTTCAACGGAAAGTGTTTGTTCAAGGCGGGTTTATTCACAACGGGATGAGCCAGAAAACGCTCTGTTTGATGGATGCAACGCCGCGCGGTACGGCGTCCCCAGGCGGCCGCCTATACTAACCGCTGCCAATCCGTGCCAATCCCTGCCCGTCCTGCAAGGCGACCTGCGCGTCGGCGGACACTCTCCCGTGAGTAACCCCCGTGAATAGCCTCCATGAGTGAATCTCGAGCGCCCGCGCTGCGCGTCAGCGACCTGCGCAAGACCTATGACAACGGCGTCGAGGCCCTCAAGGGCATCTCGCTGGACGTCGCACCCGGTGATTTTTATGCCCTGCTCGGCCCGAACGGCGCCGGCAAGTCGACCTTGATCGGCATCGTCAGTTCGCTGGTCAACAAGACCAGTGGCACGGTGGAGATCTTCGGCACCAGCATGGACGCCGACCGCGATGGCGCGATGCGCCTGATCGGCCTGGTGCCGCAGGAATTGAACTTCAACATGTTCGAAAAGCCGCTCGACATCTGCGTGAACTACGCGGGGTTCTACGGCATCCCGCGGGCGCAGGCGCTGGTCCGCGCCGAAGAAGAACTCAAGCGCGCGCAGCTCTGGGACAAGGCCGACAAGATGAGCCGCACGTTGTCTGGCGGCATGAAGCGGCGGCTGATGATCGCGCGCGCCATGATGACCCGCCCGCGCCTGTTGATCCTGGATGAGCCGACCGCCGGTGTGGACATCGAGATCCGCCGCGGCATGTGGCAAACGCTGAAGACGATCAACGAGGCCGGCACCACGATTATTCTGACCACCCATTACCTGGAAGAGGCCGAGAACCTGTGCCGCAACCTGGCGATCATCGACCATGGCCGCATCGTCGAGGAAGGCCCGATGCGCGCGCTGCTGGCGAAACTTGATGTCGAGGGCTTCCTGTTCGACGTCGAGGGCAGCGTGCCGGACGTGCTGCCGCAGATCGAAGGCGCGAGCGTCAATGCATTCGACGACCACACCATCGACATCGACATGCCGCGGGCGATGGACCTCAACCGCGTGTTCGCCGCATTCGACGCCGCCGGCATCCGCGTGCGCTCGATGCGCACCAAGTCCAACCGGCTCGAGGAATTGTTCGTCAGGCTGACTGGCAAGCAGGGGACAGCGGCATGACCGGGCAGACCATCGCCAACCGCAACCTGGTCGCGCTGGGAACGGTCGCCCGCCGCGAGGTGATGCGGATCCTGCGGATATGGACGCAGACACTGATCCCGCCGGCGATCACCATGACCCTGTATTTCCTGATCTTCGGCGGCCTGATCGGCGCGCGCGTGGGCAAGATGGACGGCATCAGCTACATGGACTTCATCGTCCCCGGGCTGGTGATGATGAGCGTGATCCAGAACAGTTACGGCAACATTTCCAGTTCGTTCTTCGGGGCGAAGTTTGGCCGCCACATCGAGGAGCTGCTGGTCAGCCCGATGCCCAACTGGGTGATCCTGGGCGGTTACGTCAGCGGCGCGATGCTGCGCGGGGTGCTGGTCGGCGCCATTGTGCTGTGCATCGCGATGTTCTTCACCAAGGTGCAGGTGCCGCATCCGCTGGTGACGCTGAGCTCGGTGCTGCTGGGCTCGATCATTTTTTCGCTGGCCGGCTTCATCAATGCGGTGTTCGCCAAGAAGTTCGACGATGTGGCCATCGTCCCGACCTTCATCCTGACTCCGCTGACCTACCTGGGCGGCGTGTTCTATTCGATCAAGTTGCTGCCGGACTGGGCGCAGGCGGCCACCCACCTCAACCCGATCTTCTACATGGTCAACGCGTTCCGCTACGGCCTGCTGGGCGTGAGCGACGTACCGCTGTGGGTCGCCTATGCGCTGATGCTCGGGTTCGTGGCAGCCCTGGGTGGATTGTCGTTGTGGCTGCTCAAGCGTGGGACGGGGATGCGCAGCTGACGAGGCGCTGCAGGAGGCACCGCGCACCGCGACTTGGGGTGAGGCGAGGAACCATTTCATCCCCACCAGCAACAAAAACCACGGCCCTTGCGAGCCGTGGTTGCTTGACTTGACGCGCCTGGACTCAGAATTCCTGGGTGTACTTCACGTACAGGAACCGGCCGATGTCGAAGCCGCCGTAGTAACTCACGTTAGCGCTGGGCTGGCTGTACATCACCGGGCCAACCTTGTTGAACACGTTGTTGGCGCCGATCGCGATGGTGGCCTTCCACGGCGCCTTCCAGCGCGCCTGCACATCGTTGAAGGTGTTGGACCCCACGTTCCGGCGGCGTACCAGTGCGGTGGTGGTGCCGGTCACGTTGCCGGTCGGGGCCAGATGGATTTCGTCGCATTCCAGGTTGGGCTCGGTCGATCCGGGAATGAAGTAGGTGCAGCTTTCCTTCATGCCGGAGTAGTAGCGGGCGGTCCAGCTGACGCCGAAGTTGCCCAGCTCCCAGCCCACGTTGGCGTTGGAGCGGATCCGGAACGTGCTGGTGAAGCCCACGTTCGACAACGGCACGCGCGGATCGTTGGTGCTGACCGCCTTGTCGCTGATGGTGTACGTGGTGTTCATCACGAAGTTGAAATTGCCCCAGCTGGACGTCTTCCAGCGATAGGCGACATCAAAGTCGAGCCCCTCGACCTCGCGGAAGCCCGCATTGCGTCCGCCGAAGGACAGGAAGTTGATGTAGCCCAGGGTGGGATCGCGGGTGAACAGCTGCGGTGAACAGCGGCTGGTGAGACCCAGGATGTAGCAGTCGTTGAGGATGGTGGTCGGGGAGTCGGAGACGATCGTGTCCTCAAGGCGGATCTTCCACCAGTCGAGCGAGAAGTTCAGGCCTTCCACGAAGCCCGGGCTCCACACCACGCCGACGGTCCTGGAACGCGAGGTTTCCGGCAGCAGGGTCGGATTGGATCCGGACGTGAACGCCACCGGCGTCTGCGAGTTGGTCGTTGCCACGGGATTGAACCCCTGGCCAAGCTGTTTGTAGGTATTGGCAAGCGCGCCCATGGCGGCAACGCAGTTGGTGCGGGTGCCCGCATTGTTCGCCGAACTGCCGAAGTTGGTGTCGCAGGGGTCGGTGAAGAACGAGAACGTCTGCGAGCCACCGCCGTACAGGTCAGCAATCGTCGGCGCGCGGAAGCCATCGGCAATCGTGGCGCGGAACAGCAGGGTGTCGGTCGGACGCCATTTCAGGCCGATCTTGCTGTTGGTGGTGGTGCCAAAGGTGTCGTAATCCGAGTAACGGCTGGCGAGGTTGAGGGTCAGTTCCTTGGCGAAGGCGACGTCAGCCAGCAGCGGGATCTGGACCTCGGCATAGAATTCCGAGACCGAATACTCGCCTTGGGTCGGACCCGCCGACAGGTTGGTGGAGCCGCCGGTCACCGACAGCGAATCCGGCACGAACTTGCCGGATTCCTTGCGGTGTTCGTAACCCACCGCGATGCTCAGGTCGCCCGCGGGCAGGGTGAACACAGCGCTGTTGAAGTTGGCGCTGATCACCTCGGTGGTGGTTTCACCAGTGGAATGCTCTTCCTGGAACAGGTAGTCGCGCAACGCCTGGTTGTCGGTCAATCCACCCTGGCCAGTGACACCGAACGGCAGGTACGGGTTAAACGGCACGCAACCGCTGATCGGGGCTGCCGCGGTGCCGCACTGGACCACGCCCTGCGCGTTGAGGAAGGAGGGACCCACGGCCGCACGGGTATTGGCGAGGTTGAGGTTGCCGAACGAATTCTGCACCAGCTTGTTGTTGTTGTTGAGATAGGACACATCCCAGCCGATGTCGCGGTTGGCAAAGGTGAAGTTGCCCTCGAATACGCCCGAGAACCGATAGGTGGTCAGGTCTGCGGTGGACACTCGCGGCACTTCCCAGGTGCGGCGCCACCAGTTACTGATCGTGGCGCCGGTCGGGTTGAAGTAGCTGGTCGCCGACATCGGGGCGTTGAACGACGCGGCCTGCATCGGATAACCCGCGACCTGGCGCTCGCTCTCCCGTGCGCTGTAAAGGAGGTTGGTGCGGAAGCGGATGTTGTCGGTGATGTCGTAGATGCCATCCAGGTACAGCGAGCGGCGCTGGATCGGCGTGCGCAAGTCGGTCTGCAGGTTGGTGTTGGACTTGTCCACGGTGGAACCCGGCGTGCAACCGGCCTGCTCGGTGGCACCGGCGCAAGTACCGGTGAAGGTGTCCTGACGCACGTAATCGTTCTTGTTGCGGGGGTCGCCGCCGGCACGCAGGATCACGCGCGTCCCCGTGGGGAGGCCGGGAATGGCAGTCGTGGCGGTGGTGACGAAGCCGCCGTATTGACCGACCGTGGTCCAGCCGTCGGTCGGGTGCAGGCTCGAGCGCGGGAACGCACTGAAATCACGATCCGCGGCGCGCACCCCATCTTCTTCCGCCCATTCGACCGCCGCGGTCACGGAACCGCGCTCGCCTCTGAAGCCCATGATGGCGTCGGCTTTCTTGATGTCGCCGTCGCCCTGGCTGTATTGGCCGAAGTAGGCACTGGCGCGGGCGCCTTCGAAGTTGCTGCGGGTGATGATGTTGATGACGCCGGAAATCGCATCCGAGCCATAGGTCGAGGACGCGCCATCCTTCAGGATCTCGATGCGCTCCACCGCAATGGCGGGGATGGTCGAGATATCCGCCAGGCCGCTGGTGGAAATGCCCAGGCGCTTGCCGTTCACCAGTACCAGGGTGCGCTCAGCACCGAGATTGCGCAGGCTGATGTAGACACCGCCCGCATTCTGGCCGGCGCTAAGTGGCGAAGCGCGGCTGATCGGCGGTGTGCCGACCGCGGAGACGTTCTGCAGGATGTCGCCGACTGACTGGAAGCCCTGTTTCTCGATGTCTTCGCGCAGGATCATCTGCACTGGCTGCGCAGTCTCGACGTCGGTCTGGCGAATGCGCGAACCGGTCACCACGATCGTGTCCAGGGTCTTGGCGCTGTCCTTGCCGTCCTGCTGGGTGGTGGCAGGCGTTGCAGGCGCGGTTTGCGCATGCACGAGCGACGTGGCCGAAAGTGCGCCGAGGCCGATTGCGAGCGAATAGTAGATCGCATCGCACAACTTGTTGGTCTTGAATGACATCGTTTTCCCCCAAGGAAAAGTGGAGCGTTGCTGAGCACTGGTTTTTTTTGGCCCGGCGCTGCGGGCCCGGTACGCCAATCCTATTTCAGCCCGATCGCGTTTGTTACGTCTGCGTCAATCCCGGGAAATTATTTCGTTATTCTTATTGAAGAGACGCCCAGGTCGATGCAGTGAGGTCTGCCCGCCGTGAGCCGCTCCAAGCGGCGTACGCCAGGCCGGACCGGAGCGCGGCTTGCAAGTAACTGTATTTGCACGCAATTTAGAAATGATTTGGCATGCGGGTCGTCGTGTCGGCCCAAGGGGGAGGGTGACCCCCCCCGAAGGTGCAACCTTGCAAGCGCGAAACGCTTGGTCTGCGCTGCTCAATTGTGTCGGGCCGCGGACACGCTTGCCGGTGCGCTTTGCTGCGTCGCAGCAGTAAAATGCGCAAGAATCAGGCGGCGTGCGCGCTGCCGTGCGTCGAAGGCTTCTTCGAGAACCTGCGCTGGATCCAATCACCGACGTCATGCAGGACCGTGTAGGTGGCCGGGATCACGATCAGGCTGAGCGCGGTGGAGGTGATCAGACCGCCGATTACCGCCCATGCCATCGGCGCGCGGAACGACGCATCGCCGGAAAACCCCAGCGCCAGCGGCAACATGCCCGCGCCCATCGCAATGGTGGTCATCACGATTGGCCGGGCGCGCTTGTGGCAGGCATCGATCAGCGCGTCGTGCTGGCTCATGCCGTGCAGGTCCTCGGCCATCACCGCGTAGTCGACCAGCAGGATCGAATTCTTGGTGGCGATGCCGATCAGCATCAGCAAGCCGATCAGCGCCGGCAGCGACAACGCGTTCTGGGTGATCAGCAGTGCGCCGAACGCGCCGCCAGCGCACAGCGGAATAGCCGCAAGAATGGTCAGTGGTTGCATCGGATGCCGGAACAGCAACAGCAGCACCATGTAGATGCAGATGATGCCGGCGGCCATCGCCAGCAGGAAGCCAACGAACAGTTCAACGAAGATCTCGGCATCGCCCGTATTGATGAAGGACACCCCGGCTGGCACGTTCTTCACCGACGGCAACGCCTGCACTTCCTTCATCACCTCGCCCAGCGGCCGCCCACTGAGTTCCGCGGTCAGGGTGATGTTGCGCTGGCGCTTGTAGCGGCTGATCACCGACGGCCCGCTGCCTTCGCGGATGTCCGCAACAGCCGCCAGCGGCACTGCGGCGGACTTGCCACGCACCTGCAGTTGGCCGAGTGTCGCCGGATCGCGGAGCGTTTGGCGATCAAAGCCGACCCGGATCGGGATCTGCCGGTCGGGCAGGTTGAGCTTGGCCAGGCGCTGGGTATAGTCGCCAGCGGTGGCCACGCGCGCGGCTTCGGCGATGGCCGTTGTCGATACGCCCAGGTCGGCGGCGCGCGCCGGATCCGGCAGGATCTGCAGTTCCGGCCGCAGCAACGAGGCCGACGACGACACGCTGCCCAGTCCCTTGATCCGGCGCAGGTCGCGTTCCAGCGCGCTGGCGGCGGCGTCCAGCTTGTCCGGATCATCGCCGGCCAGCACCAACATCAGTTGCTCGCCAGGCTCGCTGCTGATGAAACTCACGCGCGCGCCAGGCAGGTCGGCCAACGTGTCGCGAACCACCTGTTCCAGCGTTTTCTGACTGCGGTCGCGATCGTGCTCGTTGCCCCAGTCCAGGGTCATGACCGCCTTGCGCGGATCGGCGCCACCGCTCTTGCCGGGATCGCCCAGATCCGGAACGCTGCCGATCTGGGTGAACACCTGCGTGAGCTCGGGAATCTTGCCGAGCAATGCGCGGGCGCGCTCGGAAATTTTTGCGGTGTCTTCAATCGGCGTGCCCGGCGGCAGTTCGATTGACAACATGCTGCGGCCCTGGTCGGAGACCGGGATGAACGTGGTCGGGATAAACGGGATCAGCGCCAGCGACGCGAAGAACAGCGCCGTCGCAATCCCGAGCGTCTTCCAGCGGTTGCGCAATGCAGTATCGACCCAGCCCAGGTAGCGGGTCATGACCTTGCTGTCGGCGACGTGCTCTGGCTGCGGCTTCAGCAAATTTGCCGCCATCATCGGCGTCAGAAGGCGGGCCACCAATAGCGAGAACATCACCGCGGTCGCCGCAGTCCAGCCGAACTCGCGGAAGAACTTGCCGGGGATGCCGGGCATGAACGCGACCGGCACGAACACCGCGGCAAGCGTGATCGAGGTTGCGATGACCGCAGTACCGATCTCTTCGGCGGCGTCGCGCGCCGCGTCGATGGGTTTTTTCCCCATGCCCAGGTGGCGCACGATGTTCTCGATCTCGACAATCGCGTCATCGACCAGGATGCCGACCACCACGCTCAGCGCCAGCAGGGTGATGATGTTGAGGCTGAAGCCGAACCACTGCATCACCGCGAAGGTCGGGATGATCGACAGCGGCAACGCAATGGCGCTGACCCAGGTCGCGCGCCAGTCGCGCAGGAACCAGAACACCACCGCCAGCGCCAGCAACGCGCCTTCCACCAGCATCGTCATCGACGACGAATACGAGCGCTCGGTCTCTTCCGACATATCGGTGATCAGGCTGAAACGGGTGCCCGGATGTGCCTTGGCCAGTTCGTCGAGCGCGGTCTTGACGCCGTCACGGACCTTGAGTTCGTCCGCGCCGCGCGTGCGCGCCAGCGAGAAGCCGACGACTGGCTTGCCATCCAGCAGGGCGAGCTGGGACGCATCGGCGGCGCCGTCGCTGACGGTGGCCAACGCCGACAGGCGCACGTCCTGGCCGTTGCCCAGTGCAATCGAATAATCGCGCAATGACTGCGCATCGGTGACGCTACCAATGGTGCGCACGGTCTGCTGTCCGCCATCCAACTCCGTTTTGCCGCCGGCCCGCTCGACCTGGGTCGCCGCCAGTTGCTGGCTGATGTCGCCGGCGGTGACGCCATGGGCCTGCAGCGCGCGCGGATCCAGATCCACCCGGATCTGCCTCTCGACGCCGCCGATGCGGTTGACCGCGGCGACGCCTTCCACGCCGTACAGCGCGCGCATCACGTAGCGATCGACGAACCACGACAACTCATCCGGCGCCATGCCCGGCGCACTGACCGCGTAGGTCAGCAACGAACCGCCGATCTCGACCTTGGAGATGATCGGTTCCTGGATGTCCTGCGGCAGATTCATCCGGATCCGGGTCACCGCGTCCTTGGTGTCATTGAGTGCGGTC
>JBBSTP010000028.1:0-15427 GCA_038235795.1 Lysobacterales bacterium
CGCATCAGTGCGGCAATCGCCTGGGTGTCGCCGCGCGCCACGGCGTCCTTGAGCTGCTTCTGCAACGATTGGTCATTCGACATGCGTGTGCTCCCCAAGCGACCCGTGTCGAGCTTACCCTCGCCATCAACCGACATCATCTTGCCGCATGAGCAAAGCGCCGGCATTAAGCCGGCGTCCGCATTTGAATCCTGGGTGCGTAGCGAGCCGCCGTCAGCGGGACGCGCGGACGGCGCGCAGGAAGCGATGTGTACGGCACGTACATGAGCTTCCGAGCACCGCGCGCGCGAGCCCGTTCACGGGGGCGCAGTAGCGCCTCACTCGCCCCATTGGCCAAGCGCAGCCAAGCCATTCGCCTTGGCACGCTCGAACACGATCTGCTGGGCCTTGGCGTAATTGCCGGTCATGTCCTGCGCCCACGACTTCAGTGCCGCCTGCTGCATCGCCCGACCGTAGCTGAAACTCAGCGGCCACGGGTTCGGGCCCATCCGGTTCATCGCGTCCAAGTGCGCAGTCGCGGCTTCATCACTTTGCCCGCCGGACAGGAACACGATGCCCGGCAGGATCGCCGGCACCGCCGACTTCAGGCACATCAGGGTGGATTCGGCCACTTCCTCGACACTGGCCTGCTCGTCGCAGCCCTTGCCCGGGACCACCATCGACGCCTTGAGGATGGTGCCTTCCAGCATCACGTTCTCGTTGTACAGCGCGTCAAACAGCGACCGCAATACGACCTCTGTGACTTCGTAGCTGGCCTCGATGTCGTGGTCGCCGTCCATCAGCACTTCGGGCTCGACCATCGGCACCAGGCCCTGCTCCTGGCACAGCGCGGCGTAGCGCGCCAGCGCATGGCTGTTGGCCTCGATGCAGGAGCCGGACGGAATGTCGTCACCGATGTTGATCACCGCACGCCACTTGGCGAAACGCGCCCCCAGCTTGTAGTACTCAGCCAGGCGCCCGCGGAGGCCGTCCAGGCCCTCGGTGATGACCTCGCCCTGGAAGCCGGCCAGCGGATGGGTGCCCATGTCGACCTTGATCCCGGGGATCATGCCGTTGTCCGTCATGTATTTGGCGAACGGCACGCCTGCTTTTGTCGACTGGCGGATGGTCTCGTCGAACAGGATCGCCCCGGACAGGTACTGGTTAACACCGGGCGCGGTCAACAGCATTTCGCGATATGCGCGGCGGTGCTCTTCCGTGTTTTCTACGCCGACCCCGGCGAACCGCTTGGCACAGGTCCCGGACGATTCATCGATGGCGATGATGCCCTTGCCCGGTGCGACCATGGCGCGGGCGGTTTCGGCGAGTTCTTCAATACTCATGGCGACCTGCAGGCTTGGAGTGATAGCCCGTGATTATAGCCCTCCTACTGGAGTTCACCCATCCTTGATCAAGTGCGGTCGAGGTGGCGTTGGCGGTGGTTCCGGTGGCCCGTCCCTCTGGCTCATGCCGAAGCCGCGATAGTTTTGGTAACGCGCTTCCACCATCCGGTTCAGGTCGAGCCGGTTGAAAATGCCCGTCGACGTCATGCGTCGACGTACGCGAGTGTCCTGCATGAGTTCGATGATCCGCAGGCTGAGATTGGGGATGGCACACCGCGTGCTGGGTTCAGGTACGCCAGTTGGTGCGAACACGAAGGTTGCCACCGTATAAACCGCGCGAGCCACGCCCGCTTCCGCCTTGGGCACGAAGCGCCATTTTGAAAGCTCGGCCGATGCCACCCGCGCAAACGCGCCCCAGTATCTGTCGCGGTCGCGCCGGGGCTCCCTGGAGCTCCAGGACTTGAGCAAGGCCAGATCCGAAGTACTTCCGTCATCGTTGATGAGGTATCCAACCGCAAGACAGACCTGTTCCTGCTGGTTCTGATACTCCGGCGGGAACTCCATAACCGCTCGTTTGCTGGTTGCCGGGAGTTTCCAGATTCCGCCCACCGCACTTTCATTCACGACGGGTATCTTGTCCTCCGCCTGCGCACTGGGCGCACTGATGGCAAGCACACACAACAACCACAGCCAGCGGGGCTTGCCCATTCCGCACCTCTGCACATCGAATGCTCGACTTTAATTACCACTGGCCCCTGTCAAGGTCAAATGCCTGGCCGGCCTCGATCCCCGGTAAACGGCAATGGCCCGCTAGAGCTCACCCAAGCCTTCGGCCTGTCCGTTTTCACCCACCTGCAACAGCCGAAGGGTATTGGTGGCGCCATGGGTTTCCATGTGCTCGCCGCTGGTGAACACCACGCGGTCACCAACCGTCAGCAGGCCGGCCTCGACCAGCAGGCGAATGCCGCCACGCGCAGCTTCACGCGGCGTCTGGCCGCGGCTGTCGTAGTCCATCGGGAACACATCGCGCATCAACGCCATCCGCCTGCGCGCACCGGCATGTCGCGAGAACGCATAGATCGGCACCGACGAGCGGAACCGCGACAGGAACCGCGCGGTGCCGCCGGATTCGGTCATCGCCACCACCGCGCGCACGCCGATGTGTTCAGACAGGAACATGGTGGCCATCGCGATGGCCTGGTCGGCGCGCTCCAGGCCGCGCTGGGCCTTTTCGAAGTCGGTTTCCGCGACGAACTGCTTTTCCGCGCCCACGCAGATCCGCGCCATCGCCTCGACCGCCTTCACTGGCCAATTGCCGGCGGCGCTTTCCTGCGACAGCATCACCGCGTCGGTGCCGTCGATCACCGCGTTGGCGACGTCCAATACCTCGGCGCGGGTCGGAATCGGGCTGTCCACCATCGACTGCAGCATCTGGGTGGCAGTGATCACCACCCTGTCCCGCGCGACCGCGACGCGAATGATTTTCTTCTGCAGGCCTGGTAACTCGGCATCGCCGATCTCCACGCCCAGGTCGCCGCGGGCGACCATCACCACTTCGCTGGCATCGACGATCTCGGTCAGGTTCTCGATCGCCTCGGCGCGCTCGATCTTCGCCACCAGCGCGGCGTTGCTGCCATGCGCGCGCGCGACGCGCCGGGCCTCGTGCATGTCCTCGGCATTGCGGCAGAACGACACCGCGATGAAATCGACATCCATGCCGGCGGCCACCGCGATCAGTTCGCGATCCTTTTCGGTGATCGCACCCAGTGACAGCCCGCCGCCCTGCTTGTTCAGCCCCTTGCGATTGGACAGCACGCAGTCGTTGATCACGCGGGTGACGATGCGATCGCCTTCCACTGCGGTGACTTCCAATTGCACCAGTCCGTCGTCGAGCAGCAGCAGGTCGCCGGCGACGACATCGCCCGGCAATTCCAGGTAGCTCACTCCGACCTGGGATGCATCGCCGGGTGGCACGTCGGTGCGTGCGAGCAGGTCGAAGCGCTCGCCCGCGCGCAATTGCACCTTGCCCTCGGCAAACGTTTCGATGCGGATCTTCGGGCCCGGCAGGTCGGCGAGGATGCCGATTTCGCGACCGAGCCGCAACGCCATCGCGCGCACCGCCTCACCGCGCGCCACCTGCGAGGACGGGTCGCCATGCGAGAAATTCAGCCGCACCACATCCACGCCGGCGCGCAGCACCGCCTCTAGCATCTCCGGCGGATCTGTGGCCGGACCAAGCGTGGCGACGATGCGGGTGCGCCGCTGGTGCGGGGTGCTGGCGGTTTCGGTCATGGTCGGGCTCCTGTTGCCCCAACGCTAGCACGCCGCATCGAGCATCTACATCGCGCGCAGCCTGAAAACGAACTCAATCGGCGCGGGCTTCCAGCGCCGCGACTGCAGGCAAGGTCTTGCCCTCCAGGAACTCCAGGAACGCGCCGCCCCCGGTGGAGATGTAGGAGATGTCCGCTTCGATGCCGTATTTGTCGACCGCGGCCAGGGTGTCACCGCCGCCGGCAATCGAGAATGCCGGGCTCGCTGCAATCGCGCGCGCCAGCACTTCGGTGCCTTTGCCGAAGGCGTCGAATTCAAACACACCGACCGGGCCGTTCCAGACC
This sequence comes from Lysobacterales bacterium, assembly GCA_038235795.1. Taxonomy (GTDB): domain Bacteria; phylum Pseudomonadota; class Gammaproteobacteria; order Xanthomonadales; family Xanthomonadaceae; genus Thermomonas. Next base: position 3,938 of record JBBSTP010000028.1, read on the forward strand.
ACGGTTCCAGACTTGGCGATCAGCTGTGCGTACGCCGCCGCGGTCTGCGGGCCGATGTCCAGGATCATGTCGTCTTCGGCGACCGCATTCACGGCCTTTATCGTGGCGGGCGCATCGGCCGCGAACGCCGGTGCGACGACCACGTCGACCGGCAGCGGGATCTCCGCGCCACGCGCCTTGGCGTCGGCGATGATCTGGCGGGCAGTGTCCAGCAGGTCCATTTCGACAAGCGACTTGCCAACGCCGTGGCCCATCGCGGCGATGAACGTATTCGCTATCCCGCCGCCGACGATCAACTGGTCGACCTTGCCCACCAGCGAGGACAACAACTCGAGCTTGCTGCTGACCTTGGAGCCGGCGACGATCGCCAGCAGCGGCCGCGCCGGATGTTCCAACGCCTTCCCAAGTGCATCGAGTTCGGCCATCAGCAGCGGACCGCCAGCGGCCTGCTTCGCGAATTTGATCACGCCATGGGTGGACGCCTGCGCGCGGTGCGCAGTGCCGAACGCGTCCATCACGAACACGTCGCACAGCGCTGCATATTTTTTCGCCAACGCATCGTCGTCGGCCTTCTCGCCGACGTTCATGCGGCAGTTCTCCAGCAACACCAGTTCACCGGGCGCCACGTCCACGCCATCGACCCAGTCCTTGACCAGCAGCACCTCACGCCCGAGCAGTTCGCCCAGGCGCGCGGCGACCGGGGCCAGCGAATCCGCCTCGCTCCAGACGCCTTCCTTGGGGCGGCCGAGATGCGACATCACCATCACCGCCGCGCCCGCATCCAGCGCCGCCTTCAACGTGGGCAGCGACGCGGTGATGCGCAGGTCGGAGGTGACCTTGCCATCGGCGACCGGCACGTTGAGGTCCTGGCGGATCAACACGCGCTTGCCGGCGAGGTCGAGGTCGGACATGCGGACGATGGTCATGAGGCAATCCTTGAGTTTCTGAAAAGCGAAGCCCCGCATTGGCGGGGCTTCGTCGAGGTGGTGACGCGCTTATTTGGCAGCGACGACCTTGACCATCTCCAGGCACTTGTTGGAGTAGCCCCACTCGTTGTCGTACCAGCTGACCAGCTTGACGAAGGTCGAATCCAGCGCGATGCCGGCGCCGGCATCGAAAATCGAGGTGCGCGCATCGCCGCGGAAGTCGGTGGCGACCACCTTGTCGTCGGTATAGCCGAGCACGCCCTTCATCGCGCCCTCGGACTGCGCTTTCATCTCCGCGCAGATCTCCTCATAGGTCGCTGGATTGTCGAGCTCCACGGTCAGGTCAACCACCGACACGTCGCTGGTAGGCACGCGGAAGCTCATGCCGGTCAGCTTGCCCTTGAGCTGCGGCAACACAACGCCGACCGCCTTGGCCGCGCCAGTGGACGAGGGGATGATGTTCTCGAGGATGCCGCGGCCGCCGCGCCAGTCCTTGTTGCTCGGACCATCCACGGTCTTCTGGGTCGCGGTGGTCGCGTGCACGGTGGTCATCAAGCCGCGCTTGATGCCCCATTTGTCGTCCAGCACCTTGGCGATTGGTGCCAGGCAATTGGTGGTGCAACTGGCATTGGAAATGATCGGCTGCCCGGCGTAGGTCTTGCAGTTCACGCCGTGCACGAACATCGGCGTGTCGTCCTTGGACGGCGCCGACAGGATGACTTTCTTCGCGCCGGCATCCAGATGCTTCTGCGCGGTTTCCTTGGTCAGGAACAGACCGGTGGACTCGATCACGACGTCCGCGCCGATCTCATCCCACTTCAGGTTGGCCGGGTCGCGCTCGGCGGTCAGGCGGATCGTCTTGCCATTGACCACCAATGCGCCATCCTTGACCGACACGTCGCCGTCGAAGCGGCCATGCACGGAGTCGTAGCGCAGCATGTAAGCCAGATAGTCAGGTTCCAGCAGGTCGTTGATGCCGACGATCTCGATGTCGTCGCCGAAATTCTTGACCGCGGCGCGGAACACGCAGCGCCCGATGCGCCCAAATCCGTTGATGCCAACCTTGATCGCCATGGGAATCCTGTGGGACGGAGGAAAGTCCGCTATTTTAGCGACTTGTCCGCTGCCCTGCCCGCCGCCATGCGCCGATTGACCGCCGTCTTCATTCTCAGCCTCGCCCTGACCCTGCTGCCTGCGTTGCCCGCATTGGCCTGGAGCGGCATGGGCCACCGCATGGTCGGCGAGCTGGCCCAGCGCCATCTTGACCCCGCCACGCGCGTCCAAGTCGCGCTGCTGCTGGCCGGCGAAACCGACCCTACGCTCGGCGGCGTCGCGGTGTGGGCCGATGCACTGCGCGCCGAAAGCCCGGAGATGTACAAGCTGACGTCCAGCTGGCACTACCTCAATGCGCAAGGTGGCGGCTGCGCCTTCGACCTGGCGCGAGACTGCCCGGACGGTAACTGCGTGGTCGAGTCGATCCTCAAGCAGCGCGCGATCCTGGCCGATCGCAGCCAGCCATTGGAGGCGCGGCGCAATGCCCTGAAGTTCATCGTCCACTTCGTCGGCGATGCCCACCAGCCGATGCATGCCGGCGATCGACCCGACCGCGGTGGCAACGAGTACCAGATCAGCCTGCGCACACCGATCGAGCCGGAAGCCTACGCACTCAAGAATTATGTCGACGGGGTGATGGGAACCAACCTGCACTCGATCTGGGATTTCTACCTCTTCGCCAGCACCGGGCGCAGCTTGCGCGACTACAGCAACCGCCTGGACGCGCTGCCCTGGCCGCCGTACCCGCCGCCCTCGAAGTACGACGTGATGCCGCTGGCCTGGGCCGGCGAGTCCTGCCGCCTGATCGACGCCCGCGGCATCTACCCAGAACAACACATCATGGACGACGCCTACCTGGACGCGATGCGGCCGCTGGCCGAGCAACGCGTGCGCCAGGCGGCGTGGCGGCTGGCGCAGTTGCTCAACGAGACGCTGGGCGACTGATTCGCTTACCCCGTTTGCGGGCATAGCCCCCGGCGATCGCGAACGATCGGTGTGACGTCCTGGATTTCGCGCATCAAGCGCCCGGCAAATTTGAGTGCGTCCAGCGCACGATGTCCGCCGCGCCCAGCGCGCCGGCCTGGCGTGCGACTTCGCGGCCTTGTACAAACAGCACCAGGGTCGGAATGTTGCGGATACCGAACTGCTGGCCGAGCGTGGGCTCGGATTGGGTATCGACCTTTGCCAGCCGCACCCGTGGCTCGAGCTGGGCCGCCGCCGCTTCGAATTGCGGCGCCATCACCTTGCACGGACCGCACCATGGCGCCCAGAAGTCCACCAGCAGCGGCAGCTCCGAGCGACCCTGATGTGCGGAAAAACTATCGACGCCAAGCGCGACCGGACGGCCGTCGAATAGCGGCTTGTGGCAGCGACCACACGTCGGCGACTCGGCAAGCCGCTGGGCCGGCACGCGGTTGAGTGCATGGCAATGCGGGCACGCCACCATCGTTGCATCACTCATCTCTCATCTCCGGGGTTTCAGGCAGGTCTCGGCCGACGTCGCGCAACCGCAACACGTAGTACAGCAGTGGTATCACGACCAAGGTCAACACAGTGCTGACGAGGATGCCGAAGATCAGCGAGATCGCCAAGCCGTTGAAGATCGGGTCGTCGAGGATGAAGAACGCACCCAGCATCGCCGCCACGCCGGTCAGCACGATGGGTTTCGCTCGCACCGCACAGGCATCGATCACCGCCTCGGCCAGCGGCACCCCGTGCGCAATTTCCTGGTTGATGAAATCCACCAGCAGGATCGAGTTGCGCACGATGATCCCGGCCAGCGCGATCATGCCGATCATGCTGGTCGCGGTGAACTGCGCCCCAAGCAACGCATGCCCCGGCATCACTCCGATCACCGTCAACGGGATCGGCGCCATGATCACCAGCGGCACCAGGTAACTGCGGAACTGCGCGACCACCAGCAGGTAGATCAGCAGCATGCCGGCGGCATACGCGATACCCATGTCGCGGAAGGTCTCGAAGGTGATCTGCCATTCGCCGTCCCACTTGATCGCGTAGCCACTGGTATCGACGGGTTGCGCAATGAATGTCTGCGCCAGCAACTGGCCATCGACCTTCGCATCCTTCAATTGGCCGACGATCGCGAACATGCCGTACAGCGGGCTGTCCAGCGCGCCGGCTTCGTCGCCCAGGACATACACGACCGGCAGCCCGTCCTTGTGCTGGATCGCGCCGTCCCACGTGCCGCGCTGTACGCTGACCAACTCCGACAGCGGCACCAGTTGCCCCTGCCCGGCGCGCACCTTCACCGCCAGCAACGCGTACAGCGACGCCTGGTCCTGCGCCGGCAGGCGCACGCGCACCGGCCGCGGGTACTTCGACGCACCGTCGTGGATGAAGGTGGCATCACTGCCGGACACCGCCATCGCGATGGCATCGGCCACGGTCGCCTGCGCGATACCCAGCCGCGCCGCACGCGCGCGATCCAGCGCCAGTGTTTCGCGTGGCGCGTCAGCCTCCACGCTGGTGTCGATGTCGACGATGCCCTTGGTCTTCGCGAACTGGCCGGTCGCCAGTGCACGCGCGATGCGACGCTGCCCGGCGTAGTCAGGGCCATACACCTCGGCGACCAGCGGCGACAACACCGGCGGGCCCGGCGGCACCTCCACGACTTTCACCGACGCGCCATGGCGCCGGCCGATCGCATCCAATGCGGGGCGGATTGCGCGCGCGATCTCGTGACTTTTGCGGTCGCGATGATGCTTGTCCACCAGGTTGACCTGCAGGTCGCCGACGTTGCTGCCTTCGCGCAGGAAATACTGGCGTACCAGCCCGTTGAAATTGATCGGCGCGGCGGTGCCGGCATAGCCCTGGTAGTCAAGCACCTCGGGCACCTTGTCGATTTCCGCGGCCAGTTCGCCCAACAGCGCGTTGGTTTGCTCCAGTGTGCTGCCTTCGGGCATGTCGACCACCACTTGCACCTCCGACTTGTTGTCGAACGGCAGCATCTTCAGCACGACGAGTTTGAAAACAGCCAATGAAGCCGACAGCAGCACCAGCACCAGCATCGCGGCGAACAGCAAGCCGCGCTTGCGGCCAGCGCCCTTGCCGACGAGGAACGGCGACATCACCTTGCGGAACACCCGGTGCAGCCAGCCCTGCTGCTTCTCTTCCTGCTTCTCTTCATGCGAATGGTCGGTGTCGGCGGCATGCCCGTGCCGGCGCAGCAGTTTCAGCGACAGCCACGGCGTCACCACCAGCGCGATGGCCAGCGACAACAACATGCCGACCGACGCATTGATCGGGATCGGACGCATGTACGGCCCCATCAACCCGGACACGAAGGCCATCGGCATCAGTGCCGCAATCACGGTGAAGGTCGCCAGGATGGTGGGGCCGCCCACTTCATCCACGGCCGGCGGGATCACTTCGAACAGGCTGCGCTTGCGGCCGTCGGCACCGGGAATCGCCAGGTGACGGTGGATGTTCTCGACGATGACGATCGCGTCATCGACCAGGATGCCAATCGAGAAGATCAGCGCGAACAGCGACACCCGGTTGAGGGTGAAGCCCATCATGTGCGAGGCGAACAGCGTCACCGCCAGGGTCAGCACCACCGCGCTGCCAACCACGATGGCCTCACGCCAGCCCAGCGCGAACAGCACCAGCAGCACGACCGACGCCGTGGCGAAGATCAGCTTCTGGATCAGCTTCTGCGCCTTGTCGGCGGCCGTCTGGCCATAGTCGCGGGTGACCGTGGCGTGCACGCCGTCCGGGATCAGTTCACCGTTGAGTTCGCCGATGCGGCGCACCACGGTGCTGGTGATGTCGGAGGCATTGCTGCCAGGTTTCTTGGCGATGGCAATCGTGACGGCCGGGGCGATCCCGGCCTTCGGGCCCGCGCGGCCGGGTGGCGCGCCGAACCAGGCGTAGCGACTGGCGAGATCGCCGCGCGGTTCAACGTGCGCGACATCAGACAGCAATAGTGGCTTTCCGCCGTTGTTGCCGATCACCAGCGAGGCCACGTCCTGCGCGGAGGCCAGGAAGCGACCCGCGGTCACCGGCACCACGCCCGTGTCCGATACGCGTTCACCCGCCAGATGCACCACGTTCGCCGCCTGCAGGGCCTGCACCAGGTCCTCCGGCGCGAGGTTGTAGCTGGACAGCTTAGCCGCATCCAGGGTGACCAGCACGGTGCGATCCGGCGCGCCGATGGTGTAGACGTCACGCGTGCCCGGGATGCGCTTGAATTCGCTTTCCAGCGTATGCGCGACCTCGGCCAGGTGGCTGGCATCCGTAGCCGGATCGTCGCTCCACAGGGTGACGGCCATCACCGGCACATCATCGATACCCTTCGGCTTGACCACCGGCGTGCCGACGCCAACGCCGCGTGGCAACCAGTCCTGGTTCGAGAACACCTGGTTGTACAGGCGCACCAGCGCCGGCTGGCGCTGCACGCCGACTTCGAATTCCACGGTCAGCACCGCCATGCCCGGGCGACTGATCGAATAGACATGCTTGATGCCCTCGATCTCGCCGAGCTTCTGCTCCAGCGGGGTGGCCACGAGTTGCTCCACGTCACGCGCGCTGGCGCCATCGAACGGCACGATGACATTGGCCATGGTCACGTCGATCTGCGGTTCTTCCTCGCGCGGCGTGATCGCCACCGCGAGCAGTCCGAGCATCAAGCCCAGGATCGCCAGGATCGGCGTCATTGGATTGTTCTGGAAGGCTGCGGCAAGTCGCCCGGAGATGCCGAGCCGCGCGGGAGTGCCTGGCTCAGTCATTTCGTGGCGCCCGCCGCCTGCCGTTGCGCGGCCAGCGCCTTTAGTGCAGCCACCGGATCGCGTGCGACCTTGTCGCCGGCTTTCAGGCCACTGATCACCTCGACCATGTCGCCACTGCGCGCACCCAGCCGAACCTGGCGCAGCAACAGGCGATCGCCTTGCCTGACATACACACCGCTGAGTTCGCCGCGCTGGGCGACGGCCGATGCGGGAATCCGCAGCACGGTGCCAGTGGCATTGCCTGCCTGCGGATCATTCTTGCCATCCGCATCAAACACCACCTTTGCGGTGGTACCGGGCGCCGGCAACGGATCCAGCTCCGGGAGTTCGACGCGCGCGTTGACACTATGGCTTGCGACATCCGCGGCCGGGAACACCGTCACCTTGGCCGGCACCACTTCGCGGCCGCCGGGCAGCAGGACGCGTGCCCGTGGATCGCGCCGGATCGCTTCGGCATGGGTTTGCGGCACCGCGACTTCGATGCGCAACTCGCCCGGCGCATACACGCTCATCAAGGGTTGTCCGGGCGACACGGTTTCGCCGGGCTCGACATCCCGGCTTGCGACCACGCCGGCCAACGGCGCGCGCACCACGGTGTAGTCCTCTTGCTGCGCGGCCTGTGCCAATTGCGCGCGCGCGGCGTCTCGCGCGGCGACGGCGGCATCACGCGCGGCGCGTGACTGGTCGATCTGCGCGCGCGATACAAATTGCCCGGGTGCCAACGCAACGAAGCGCTGGTAATTCTGCTGCGCTTCCGTTGCCGAGGCTTCGGCGGCGCGCAGTTGCGCACGGGCGGTATTCGCGCCCGCCTCCTGTTCCACTGCACTGATACGCATCAATATCGTGCCAGCAGCAACGTGGGCGTTGACGTCCACGTTCACCAGTGTCACCCGGCCCGTGGTCTGCGCACTCAGCTCCGCACGACGCACGGCTTCGACCACGCCGTCCCAGCCATGCCCGGAGACGGCGCCCGCGGCGCCGACCTCGAACGTGGCCACGTCAGCTAGTGGCGGCAGCTTGTTGGCCGCGCCGTCATTGCCGCATGCAGCAAGCGAGACGACCAGCGCCGATGCAAACAACGCGTTCTTCATTTGAAGGCGCATCCAGAGCTGATGCCAAGCTTGCGGAACAACATTGCCGCTGGGCAGAAACCGGTCACGCTGGCCTGCAGCAGATTGAGGCCGACGAATGTGGTCAGCAGCAGCCACCATGGCGACACGAATTGCGCCAGCAGCACGCTGGCCAGGATCATCACGCCGGCAAACGCCATCACGGCACGGTCGAGGTTCATCACGATTGCTCCTTGGGTTGTGGTTCGGGTTGTCCGCAGCTGTCAGGACGACGGCCAGCGCTTGACGTCCTTCAGGCGCTCGATGCCGAGCAGGCCGAGGACGTATTTCTCGTAGATCGGCTCGGAGGTGCCATTGCGCATCTTGTAGAGGAAGTATTTTTCGAAGCCGATCTTGGCCAGGTGGACCCACTTGCCGACCTTGGTCCAGGTCACGTTTCGCGGCGGGATCTGCGGCAGCGCCACGAACGCAACCCCGGTATCGCCCATGTCAGCAAGGCAGACTGCGTTCCAGGTGCCTTCGAAGTCGGCGGGCTCGCCCTTCAGTTCGGCCTGGATGTTGCGCACGATGGTGGTGACCATCGACTCGATCATGAAGCCGGTCTTCGGCGCGCCAGTCGGTATCGGGGTGACCTCGACCGGCGGGATCGCCACGCACACGCCGGCGGAGAAGATCTTCGGGTACTTCGGGCTGCGCTGGTGCTTGTCGACAAGCACGAAGCCGCGCGGATTGCACAGGCCTTCGACCGCCGCCACCGCATCCACGCCCTTGAAGGACGGCAGCAGCATCGCGAACTTGAACGCCAGTGCGTGCTGTTCGCCCGGTTGGCCCTTGGGATCGTGCTCGACCACGGTCATCTCGCCGTCGCGGACTTCGGCCACCTTGCTGTTGACGAGCCACTTGATGTGGCGCTGGCGCATCTCGGACTCCATCAGTCCCTTGGAGTCGCCAACGCCGCCAAGTCCCATGTGGCCGACATAGGGTTCGCTGCTGACGAAGGTCATCGGCACCTTGTCGCGCAGCTTGCGCTTGCGCAGGTCGGCATCGACGATCATCGCGAATTCGTAGGCAGGTCCGAAACAGCTGGCGCCCTGCACCGCGCCGATCACGATCGGCCCCGGATCCTTCAGGAAATCCTGATAGGCCTGCCACGCATGCATTGCGTGCTCAGTGGTGCAGATGGATTGGGTGAAGCCGGCATCGGGACCTGTGCCCGTTACTTCGTCGAACGCCAGCTTGGGACCGGTGCAGATCACCAGGTAGTCATACTCGATGCGTTCGCCGGATCCGGTCACAACGGCCTCGTTGGCGGCGTCGATTGTTTGAACGCCAGCGCCGTTGAAAATGATGCCGTGCTTGCCGACGTGATCGGCCACATTCAGCGTGATCTCCTCTGGCTTGCGCCAACCCACCGCGAGCCATGGGTTGGACGGCGTGAAGCCGAACAGGTCTCCCTTGCCCACCAACGTGATCTCGTGAACCTTGCCGAGCGTGTTGCGCAATTCATACGCGGCACTCATTCCGCCCAGTCCAGCTCCCACCACGACGATCCTGGCCATTTGCCCCTCCCTGCGATGCGCCATGACTTGCACTTGCACTTATATTAGCTATATCTTATATTAGTGTCAACTCATATTAAGGATGTTCTTGCCATGTCCATCTCCAGTCCCATCACCGCCGCCGACCTCGTCGCCGAAGCACGCGCCAGGATCCACGAACTCGCACCTGGCACGTTCAGTACGGACCGCGGCGATTCGGTCTTGATCGACGTGCGCGAGCCCGCCGAATTCGAAACCGGCCATATCCCGGGCGCGATCAACATCCCGCGCGGGGTGCTCGAGTTCCAGGTCGATGCCCATCCCGCGGTCGCGAATGTCAGCGACACCGCGTTGTCCCACAAGGAATCTCCGATCGTGCTGGTGTGCCGGACCGGTGGTCGCGCGGCGTTGTCCGCTGTCAACCTGCATCGCTTGGGCTTTGCCAACGTCCGTTCGATTGCAGGCGGCATCGTTGCCTGGGGTGAAGCCGGCCTGCCGCTGGTGGTACGTTAGCGACATGGCCCGCACTGCAACGCCCGCCACGATGAATCCCGAAGCGATGCGTGCGCACGCGGCCGATGCATCACGCCTCTTGAAAGCATTGGCGAATGAAAAACGGTTGGTGCTGCTGTGCCTGCTTGCCGAAGGTGAGCACACGGTTGGCGAACTCAATGCGCGCCTGGACCTCAGCCAGTCCGCACTGTCGCAGCATCTGGCGATCCTGCGCGAAGATGGCCTGGTCACCACCCGCCGTGAAGCGCAATCGATCTATTACGGCTTGGCCAAAGGCCCGGCGCAGAAGGTCATCGATACCCTGCATGACATCTATTGCGGCGATGCCAATTCCGAGGCTCCGTGCAAATAGCGCCATGACCGACACCCTGCACATCGAGTCCTTCTTCCACGAAGGCACCGGTACTTGGACCCATGTCATCCATCGCGATGGCGATGCCGTCGCAATCGATCCGGTGCTGAACTACGACCCCAAATCCGGCAAGGTCAGCATCGATAGCCTGCGCGTGGTGCAGGACTACATCGCGGAAAAAAACCTGCGTGTGCATCGCATCCTGGAAACCCATGCGCATGCCGATCACCTGTCTTCAGCACAAGTCCTGCGCGCGGCGACCGGCGCGTCCGTCGGCATTGGCGATGGCATTTGCACAGTGCAGGATCATTTTGCCGGCGTGTTTGGTATCAACCACAACGACCCTGCCCTGCGTAATGCCTTCGACGTCACCTACGCCGATGGCGATGTGATCGAGGCCGGCAACCTGCACCTGACCGTGCTCGCCACGCCGGGCCATACGTCCGACAGCCTGAGCTATGCGATCGAGGGTCACGTGTTCATCGGTGACACCTTGTTCGCGCCGGACGTGGGCAGCGCGCGCTGCGATTTCCCCGGCGGCAGCGTGGACGATCTGTATGCCTCGATCCAGCGCCTGTACGCCATGGATGACGCCACCGTGCTGCACCTCTGCCACGACTACCCGCCGGCCGGCCGCGCACGCCGCAGCGAAGTCAGCGTCGGCGAAACCAAGCGCGCCAATCTCATGCTGCGCGGTGATACCACGCTGGAAGAATTCAGCCAAGTGCGGCGTGCACGCGATGCGCAGCTGCCCGCGCCCGTCCTGTTATATGCCGCGTTGCAGGTGAACATCCGCGGTGGCCACCTGCCGCCAGCTCGCGAGAACGGCCAGCGCTACCTGTGCACGCCCGTGCAGGGCGAGGTGCCCGCCGCACTCGACTGACCGCGCACGCATCGCAGTGCTTGCCCGATGCCGGCGCTGCTGGCAGGGTGACGTCTCTTCGTCCCGGCTTCAGACGCACCGATCATGCAAGTCGATCTTCTGCTCGCCGCGCTGTTCTTCGCGGTCGCGATCCTCTATTCGTCAGTCGGCCATGCCGGTGCCAGTGGCTATATCGCGGCAATGGCGTTGCTCGGGTTTGCGCCGGAACAGGTACGCCCGACCGCGCTTGCGCTGAACCTGCTGGTCGGCGGCATCGGCCTGTATCGCTGGTGGCGTGGCGGGCATGTGCGCTGGCGCAACGTGCTGCCGTTCGTGCTGGCCTCGGCTCCGGCGGCGTTCCTGGCGGCGCAGGTGAAATTGCCGAAGGAAAGTTATTCCGCGTTGCTCGGCATCGTGCTGCTGGTGGC
>JBBSTP010000029.1:0-15150 GCA_038235795.1 Lysobacterales bacterium
CATGGTGTGGGCGCCACCGCATCGCACCTGGTCTGCGGGCATACCGCTGCGCACGATGCGCTGGAGCGTGAACTTGCCGCGTGGTTGCAGGCGCCGCGCGCGCTGCTGTTCGGCAGCGGTTTCATGGCCAATCTGGCGGTGGTGCAGGCCTTGCTGGGTGCGGGCGATGTATGTGTGCAGGACAAGCTCAATCACGCCAGCCTGATCGATGCCGCGCGGCTGTCGGGTTGCGCGTTGAAACGCTATCCGCATGCCGATGCCAATGCGGCCGCGCGCCAGTTGGCGGCACATGGTGACGGCGCTGCGCTGCTGGCCAGCGACGGTGTGTTCTCGATGGATGGCGACATCGCGCCCTTGCGTGCCTTGGCCGACATCGCACGCGCGCAGCAGGCGACGTTGTATATCGACGATGCGCATGGCGTCGGCGTGCTGGGCGATGCCGGGCGCGGAAGCGTCGCGGCTGCCGAATTGCATGCACGCGATGTGCCGCTGCAGTTGGTGACGTTCGGCAAGGCGCTCGGCAGCTACGGCGCGGCGGTGGTCGGGGATGCGGACCTCATTGCGCATCTTGCGGAAACCGCGCGCCCACACATCTACACCACGGCGCTGCCACCCGCGCAGTGCGTGGCGACGCTTGAAGCCGTCCGCATCGCACGCGATGGCGATGACCTGCGCAAACAGCTGCATGCGCGCATCGTTCAACTGCGCGATGGTGCGCATGTCCATGGCCTGGAATTGATGCTGTCTGACACCGCAATTCAGCCCATGCTTTGCGGAAGCGATGCACGTGCAGTGGCGATGGCTGTAGCACTGGAAGAGCAGGGTTATTGGGTCGCGCCTATCCGCCCACCGACGGTTCCCGAAGGGCAAGCGCGCCTGCGCATCACGCTCACGGCCGCCCACACATCAGCAGACGTGGATGGCCTGCTGGATGCACTGGCGCGTGCCAACGAAGCGGTGCCGGCATGAGTGCGCTGCATGTCGAGGTGATCGGCAGCGGGCCGCCACTGGTCCTGCTGCATGGTTGGGCGATGCACGGCGGCGTCTTCGCGCCGCTCGTGGAGCGCATGCAGTCCGCGCGTACGCTGCACATCGTCGACCTGCCCGGGCATGGCGGCAGTCGCGATTGCGGTGTGCCGCTGACGCTGGATGCCACCACGCTGGCGATTATCGACGCGGTGCCGGTGGCGCCGTGGTGCGGCTGGTCGCTGGGTGGGCTGATTGCGTTGCACGCTGCCAGCACTCGGCCGCGTCGCGTGCCGGCCTTGGTGATGCTGTGCGCCACGCCGAAGTTCGTGCGCAGCGATGACTGGCCGCGGGGCATGCCGGTGGACGTGTTCCGCAGTTTCGCCGATGACCTGCGCGATGACTGGCGCCGCACGCTGGAACGTTTCATCGCGCTGGAAGCGTTCGGTTCCGACAACGCCCGCGACGAACTTCGGATCCTGCAACAGGCTTTGTTTGCCCGTGGCGAGCCTGCGCCGCATGTGCTTGCCGATGGCCTGGCGCTGCTTGAATCCTGCGATTTGCGTGCGTCGCTGCCTACACTTGGCGTGCCCAGCCTGTGGCTGGCGGGACGCCGTGATCGGCTGGTCGATCCGCGGGCGATGCAGCAGGCATCGAGTGTCGCCTCCAACGCGCGCCACGCGCAGGTCGAACACGCCGGCCATGCGCCATTCCTCACCCATGCCGAAGACGTCGCCTGGCATCTGCTCGACTTCCTCGATGATGTGGAAGTTGCAAGCGCATGAGTGCGCCCCTGTTCGATGTACGCCAGGTGCGTCGCGCATTCTCGCGTTCGGCAGCCAGCTATGCCGCGTCCGCGCAGCTGCAGCACCAGGTCGAGGCGCGCCTGTTGGAGTCGCTGGACTACCTCGATGATCCGGCGCTCAAGCGCGAAGCGCCGCAACGCGTGCTCGACCTCGGCTGCGGCACCGGCAGCGCGGCGCTGGCGATGCAGGGGCGCTGGCCCAAGGCGCAGGTGCTGGCGCTGGATCTCGCGCTGCCGATGTTGCAGCAGGCACGGCCCGGGCAGTCGTCCTGGAACGCATCGCGCTGGAACCCATTCGCACGCACGCCACAGCTGCTATGCGCGGATGCGCGCGCGCTGCCATTGGCGGACGCTTCGGTCGACGTGTTGTTTTCCAACTTGTGCCTGCAGTGGATCGATGACCTGGACGCGGTGCTCGCCGGCTTCCGCCGCGTGCTCAAGCCGCATGGCTTGTTGCTGGTTTCGACTTTCGGGCCGGACACGCTGTGGGAACTGCGCGAGTCGTTCGCGCAGGCTGACAACGCACTGCATGTCAGTCCGTTCGGCGACATCGCCGGCTTCGGCGACGCGCTGGTGCGCGCGGGCTTTCACCAGCCGGTCATCGATCGCGAAGTGGACACGACGCATTACCCGGACCTGGCGTCGCTGATGCGCGAATTGCGCGCGATCGGCGCGACCAATGCACTGCATTCCCGGCGCCACACACTGACTGGCCGGGCGCGCTTCAGCGCTGCCGCGCAGGCGTATGAAATGATGCGTGGGGACGACGGTTTGCTGCCGGCAAGCTGGGAAACCATCAGCGCGATGGCGTGGGCACCGGAGGCCGGCACGCCGATCCGCGAAGGCAATCTCGATGTCGCCGCGGTACCGCTGTCAAGGATCCCGATCCGGCGGCGTTGACGCCGTCTGATTCAGTCGACGCTTTCGGGGGCCAGCGCAAACAACCGAGGCAGCGCGTCGAGATCGACATTGCCGCCCGACAGCAACAGCCCGACCTTGCGGCCTGCAAACAGCGCCGGGTTCGCGAGTACCGCCGCGAGCACGGTTGCCGAAGAGGGCTCCACCAGCTGCTTGCCACGAGTCCACAACAGGCGCATCGCACGGACGGTCTGCGCATCGTCGACGGTCAGCACGCGTGCATTGCTGTTGCGCAGGATGCCGAAATTGATCGCTCCCATGCCAGCACGCAGGCCATCGCACACCGTGTCCGGCACGCCTTCGTGATCCAGCGTGCCACGCGCGAAAGAGCGTGCGGCATCGTCGGCGCCGACGGGTTCGGCCAGCATTAGCTGGCAGTCTGGAGCCAGCGCCCGCATCGTCAGCGCGCTACCCGCAGCCAGTCCGCCGCCACCGATCGGCACGACAAGGACGTCAAGGTCGGGATGCGCAGTGAGCAATTCCAGCGCCGCCGTGCCCTGTCCCGCAATCACGTCCGCGGTCATGTACGGATGCACCAAGGTCGCGCCGGTATCGGCCTGCACCTGTGCGCACATCGCCTCGCGTGCCGCAATCGACGATGCGCAGTGATACAGGGTTGCGCCGTGCGCCCCGATCGCCACGAGCTTGGCGCGCACTGCTCCTTCCGGCACCACCACATGGCAGGCGATCCCGCGGCCACGAGCGGCCAGCGCCAGCGCAGCGCCATGGTTGCCGGAGGAGTGAGTGACCACTCCGCGCTTCGCCGTGTCAGCGTCCAGTGCCCACACCGCATTGCAGGCGCCGCGGAACTTGAACGCGCCCGTGCGCTGCAGTTGCTCGCACTTGAAGTGCAGGTTTGCGCCGCTGATCGCGTCAAGCGAACGCGAGGTCGCAATCGGGGTCAGCTGGGCATGCGCCGCGATCCGCGCAGCGGCGGCGAGGACATCGGCGAAGCGGGGCGCGGATTGGTCTTGGCTGTGCATCGTGCAATGCTAACGCAGCAGCTCACGAATGAATGGTTCAGCCTGTGGTCGTGTATTCAGCGCAGGATTAAGCACGGATTCAATGCACAGGAGCGATGCTGGTGGAGTACACCCGGCACACGCCATCAGGGGACCGCACAATGTTTCGCAAACTAATCCTTCCAATGCTCGCAACGGCGATGCTTGCCGGGTGTGCCACCGACTATAACTACCGCGGCGGCAACGGCGACTATTACTACGGCCAGCCGCGGGTGGAATACCGCTACCAGGGGTTTGGCGGTTTCAATGACGGTTACTACGGCGGGGTCGGGTTTGGTTACGGCTCTGCAAGCTTTGGCTATGGCCCACGCGCTTATTACGATCCATTCGGGCGCCTTGTGTACGGCTACCCGGGCCGATACGGCTACGGCAATGGCTGGTATCAGCAGCGGCCGCGGACGCATCGCGAGCATGACAGGCGCGATCACGATGGACGGGATCAGGACGGACATGACGGGCACACTCGGGATGACGGCAACCGACATGATCGACGCCCGCCATGGCGAAACCTTGGCGGCTTGCAGGGAGGCGACGTCGACAACCTGAGCCGCGATGATGATGGTGGACAGCCACGGCTGCAGCGCAAGCGCGCCATGGCGTATCCGGTCACGGCCCCACAAGGTCAGCAGCGTGTGCAGCAGTTTTCAGCGCCGAACGCGCCGCCAGTCTTTCGCCAGCACAGTGAAATGTCACCGCGCATCGGAGGAGCGAGGCGAGGCGTTCGCGGTGGAAAGAGCAGGGCGCCGATCGATGCAGACGAATAACGTGAGGAGCATCACGTTTCAAGCCGCCATTCGTCGGGTTTGGCGTGACCAAGTGCGTCACTCTTCGACCTGATCCGGGTAAGCTTGGACCAAGCCGGCGACTTGCAGGGACCTCCGGATCCCCCCTGTTCCGTTCCCCTGCAGTCGCCGGCGCTTCTTTCCAGCTGACGCGCGTGTTGACGTGTTGACCCGCCGTTGACAACCCGCGAACACCAGATAAAAAAATGGGGGCAGAATGTCCCCCGACATTCGGCCCCCGAGCGTCCTCGTCGTGCGCAGAACCAGCCCCTGTTCCATGCTGGTTATCGCTTTTGGCGTGCCACGCCGAGTGCTGGTTGGGTTAAAGCAGGAAGCGTGCCAAGTGGCCCGACATCGGCCTAAGCCCAGCGCGCTGGCGGTGACCGGCCTAGAATCAACGTCCCATGAGCAACACCTTCTACAACTTCGACGTGATCGTGATCGGTGGCGGCCATGCTGGTACCGAAGCGGCGCTTGCCTCCGCGCGCGCCGGCGCACGCACGCTGCTGCTCAGCCACAACATCGAAACCGTCGGCGCGATGAGCTGCAATCCGGCAATTGGCGGTATCGGCAAGGGCCATCTGGTCAAGGAAATCGACGCGCTCGGAGGGGTGATGGCCAGGGCCGCCGACGCCGCCGGCATCCAGTGGCGCACGCTCAATTCATCGAAAGGCCCGGCGGTGCGGGCCACCCGCTGCCAGGCCGACCGCAATCTGTATCGCGGTTTCATCCGGCGCGAAGTGGAATCGCAGCCCAACCTGACGGTGTTCCAGGCGGCGGTCGACGACCTGCTGATCGAAGGAGATGCCGCACGCGGTGTGCTGACCAACACCGGCCTGCGCTTCAACGCGCCGGCGATCGTGCTGACCGCCGGCACCTTCCTCGCCGGCAAGATTCATATCGGCGAAACCCAGTACGCCGCAGGGCGGATGGGCGATCCGCCGGCGACCACGCTGGCCGCGCGGCTGCGCGAGCGACCATTCGTCGTCGGCCGGCTGAAGACGGGCACGCCGCCGCGCATCGACGGCCGCAGCCTGGACTACGCGGCGATGGCCGAGCAGCCCGGCGATGATCCGCGCCCGGTGTTCTCGTTCATGGGCAGCATCGCTGATCATCCGAGGCAGGTCAGCTGCTGGATCACCCACACCACCGAGCGCACCCACCAGATCATCCGTGACGCACTGCATCGCAGCCCGTTGTATTCCGGGCAGATCGAAGGCGTGGGTCCGCGCTACTGCCCCTCCATCGAGGACAAGGTGGTGCGCTTCGCCGACAAGGTCAGCCACCAGATCTTCGTCGAACCGGAAGGCCTGGACGTCACCGAGATCTATCCGAACGGGATCAGCACCTCGCTGCCATTCGACGTGCAACTGGATCTCGTGCGCAGCATCACGGGTTTCGAACAGGCGCACATCACCCGCCCCGGCTATGCGATCGAATACGACTATTTCGATCCGCGCGGCTTGAAGGCGTCACTGGAAACCAAGGCGATTGCCGGCCTGTTCTTCGCCGGCCAGATCAATGGCACCACCGGTTACGAGGAAGCTGCCGCCCAAGGCCTGCTGGCCGGCCTCAATGCCGCGCGTCGCGTGCAGGATAAACCTGCGTGGTCGCCGCGCCGTGACCAGGCCTACCTCGGCGTGCTGGTCGACGACCTGATCACCCAGGGCACGATCGAGCCGTATCGCATGTTCACCAGCCGCGCGGAGTACCGGCTGCAGCTGCGTGAGGACAACGCCGATGCACGGCTGACGTCGATCGGTCGCGAACTGGGGCTGGTCGACGATGCGCGCTGGCGGCGATTCGAGGAGAAGCGTGAAGCGGTCGAAACCGAGACCATGCGCCTGTCGACCTTGTGGGCGGCACCGAACAACGCACTGGGCGCCGCGATCACGCGGCACATTGGCATCGAGGTCAGCCGCGAGAACAACGGCCTGGACCTGTTGCGGCGCCCCGAACTGGATTACGCGACGCTGATGCGGGTGCCCGAACTCGGGCCGGCGGTCGGCGATGCCAAGGTCGCCGAGCAGATCGAGATCGAAGCCAAGTACTCGGGGTATCTCGGGCGCCAGCGCGACGAAATTGCGCGCCAGCAGCGCCACGAAACCACGGCGGTTCCGACCACGTTCGATTACGCCGGGGTTAATGGCCTGTCGATGGAAGTACGGCAGAAACTCGAGCGCGTGCGGCCGCAAACGGTGGGTCAGGCACAACGCATCCCCGGCATGACCCCGGCGGCGATCTCGCTGCTGCTGGTACATCTGGAGCGGCAGCGCCGCGAGCGCGCCGCTTGATTCACCAGGGAGCACGATCTTGAAAACCACCCATGTCTGGATCCTCGGGTCAGCCTTGCTCGCACTTGCCGCCTGCACACCCGCGGCGACCGACGTGCCCGCGCAACCGGCGGGAAACGGCGACTACCAGGTCCAGGTGTGGGCACTGCCGGCGGCGGGGGGATCGTCTTCGCCTGACCTCAGCATCGCACCGGACGGACGCCTGCTGCTGAGCTGGATCAACCAGCAGGAGGGACGGCGCAACGCGCTGCAGTTCGGGTCCTATACCGACAAGGGCGGTTGGCAGAGCCAGCCACGCACGGTCGCGATCGGCCGCTCGCTACTGGTGAACTGGGCAGATACACCGCACCTGCTTGGCACCGCGGATGGTGCCCTGTGGATGCAGTGGCTGCAGGTCCATGCATCCGCGCCCGGCGCATACGACACGGTGCTGGCGCGTTCGCGCGATGGCGGCCTGACCTGGACCCAACTGACCCGGGTCAACAACGATGAGTTGGCGGCCGAGCATGGATTCGCCGCGTTGTGGCCGGACGGGCAGGATCGCATCGGCATCGCCTGGCTGGACGGCCGCGCGCAGGCGTCGCCGCATGCGGAAGGCGAGCATGTCGGCGGCGCACCGATGCAGCTTCGCGCCAATGGCTTTGACCTTGACCTGCAGCGCGGCACCGACAGCGTGCTGGACGAGATGACCTGCGACTGCTGCCAGACCGATGTGGCGATGACCACAAAGGGTCCGCTGCTGGTCTATCGCGATCGAACCGAGACGGAAATTCGCGACATCGCGGTGGTACGGCGCACAGCTGGCAAGTGGAATGCACCGGTCAGCGTGCATGCCGATGGCTGGAAGATCGCCGGCTGCCCGGTCATCGGGCCGGCGATTGCCGCAATCGGCAACGATGCGGTGGTGGGCTGGTACAGCGAGGCGGGCGACGGGCCCGCGTTGCGGCTTGCGCGCACCACCGATGCCGGCGATACCTTCGCCCCGC
Source organism: Lysobacterales bacterium (assembly GCA_038235795.1). GTDB lineage: Bacteria > Pseudomonadota > Gammaproteobacteria > Xanthomonadales > Xanthomonadaceae > Thermomonas. Next base: position 7,774 of record JBBSTP010000029.1, read on the forward strand.
CGGTCGTGGTCGATTCCGGCAAGCAGGTGCTCGGCCGCGTGGACGTGGCGATGGATTCCAGCCAGGCATGGGTGGCGTGGCTTCGCGAGACCGCGAGCGGGCAGACCCTGATGCTGGCGCGCTATACGCCGGACCTGACACGGGAATTGCAGCGGATCGAAGTCGCCAAACTCGAAGGCCGCGGGCACGCAACCGGCAGCCCTAAACTGGTGGTGGACAGCACCGCCACGTGGCTGGTGTGGACGGATGTCATCGACGGCGTAGCGCACCTGCGCGGCGCGCGCGTGGTGCGCTGACGGGCGTCATTTTTCCTTTCGGTAGTTGATCGAGGCGCGGTTCTCCACTGTGGACGATTCAATCTGGATATCGAAGCCCTTGCGCAGCAGGTACTTCAGGGTCAGGACCTGGCCAGTGCCCAGCAGCGACACGCCATAACCGACATAGAGCTTCGGCGACAGGTATTTGCCGAAGCTGAGCACGTCGCCGCCGAGTGCGCGTGAGTTGCTCACGCCGGCATCGTCCAGGCCAATCCGCGATCCGAGTTGCGCGGCGAGCAGGCCGGTGCCGGCCGACAGCGCGGCCTTGGCGGTACCCACCTGGCGCGCTTCGTCTCCGCTGAGACTGGTCAGTGGGCGCCCGAGTGTCAGGTAGGACAGCGCTTCCGTTTCGCTCTTGGCCGGGTCGGAATAAACGCTCGCGCGCGGATTGGAGGCGTCGCCTTCAACCCGGATGCCGGCGGTGACGTCGCCGACCTCGCGTTCGGCGCGGATGTCCACACGCGGATTGCCAATCAGGCTATTGGTCCACAGCAGGCGTCCGCGGGTGATCTGCAGGCGCTGGCCGTAGGCGCTGTAGCGCCCCCCGACCTCGAGCGCACCGGTGCCGCGCATCTCGCGTCCAGGTGCCGCGCGCACACGCAGGCTGCCGCCGAGGGTCCCGGTCAGGCCGAAGCCCTTGAGGTTGACGTCATCGCCCATCACCAGTTCCAGGTCAAGGTCCAGCGCGTTGGGCGTGCTGCGGTTGGGATCGACCGGATCCAGCACCACCACGTCGGGCGACGTCGACACGCCCTGATCAAGACGTTCCAGGTTGATGTCGGCTTCGGTGATCGTGACCTTGCCGGTAACCTGCAACGGTGTGCCGGCGGCGTAGCGCACGGTGATGTCGGGCGCGGCGATCGCGCGCAACTGGCGGGTTTCGGCGATCAGCACGTTCCTGCCACGCAAGTTGAGCACCAGCGGCGTGGTCTGGTCGCGCCAGCCCAAGGTGCCGTCGACATTCAACACACCATCGCCGGAGCGCAGTTTGCCGACAATGCGTGCGCTGCCATCAGGCTGCGCCAGCAGGCGGATATCCCCATCCTGCACGGCAATGCCGAGCGACGGAAGCTCGGTGGCGAAATCGGCCAGATGACCTTCGCCGCTGATATCAGGTTGCGCGCGGGTGCCGGACAGGCGCACATCGACATCAAGCTTGCCGGTGGGCTGAACGATGTCCGGCGAAAACAACTCCAGCCATGTCAGTTCATTTGTGTCCAGGCGCAGCTGGCCGTCCAGCGGCGCGTACGCATCCCAGCCGGTGACGATGCGCGCGGCGACGTGGCCTTTTTTGTTGAGCCCGGCAGCGAGGGTGGCCTGGATTTTTTGTGGATCGAAGGTGGCCTCGAGCTTGAGGTCGCGGTAGCCGACCAGGTCGCGACGCGCACGCGCCGTGTTGCGCACGCCACCGGACGCGGAGGTCAACGTCATGTTGCCGCGCCATGCGTTGCCAGCGGGTTGCAGATGCCCGGTCAGCGCGATTTCACCATTCAGATGCCACGGGCGACCATCGCTGCGATCAGGCAGGTAGGGCTGCAGCAACGCGAGCGGCAGGCCGTTGCCTTCCACGTTCAGCCCGCGCCGTGGCCAGTCGGCATCCGCGCACAATGTGCCGCCGCCGCCAGAGGTCAGGCAGCTGCGGCTCAAGTTTCCGTTGTTGCCATCCCACGACCAGCGCGCGGTGTCCTGCAATGCCCATGCCGGGCCCTTGTCTGGCGCGAAGCGCAGCGATGCCAGCGTTCCCTGCCAGCGCGCACCCAGCTTGTTGGCGCTGCCGGTCAGCGCAAGCGTGCCAATGTCGCCTTGCGCGTTGGCCTCCAGCTGCAGGTGTTCCACCGCACCCCGCGCGTTGATGCGCAGGCTTTGCAACGGCAGGCCGAGTTCAAGCCCACTGGCATCGACCAACAACTGGCCACTGCCGCTGCGCCAAGGCAGCTTGCCCTTGGCGACGAGGCGTTCGGCACGGTAATCACGGAAACGCAGCGCGTCGCCGGTCAGGTCCACATCCACGTCGGGTGCGGTGCGCGCGCCCTGCAAATGCAGGGTCCCGCGCAGGGTGCCGTTGCCATCAGGTAGGAGGTCATTCAAGTGCAGCGGCGCGAAGTTGGCATCAAGCTCGATGTTCGACGCCATCCGTCCTTTCGCGGTCAGACGGCTTTGGCCCAAACCCAGTGCGACATCGCCGGCATAGACATCGCCATCAATATGCAGGCTGCCGCGGCCAGACAAAGCGCGCCCGCGCAAGCTGCCGCCAAGGTCATTGGCATCGACATCGGCCAGCAGCGTGCCATCGTCGCGCTGCTCGCCGGATGAGGTGATCTCGCCATTCACCGCGCCCGGCCAATCGGGCAGGAAATAGCCGGGGTCAAAACCGGACAGCTTCGCATCGGCATCCCAGCGCAGGGCAGGCGACCATGCGATGGTGCCGGTCGCTGCAAGACGACCGCTTGGCATCACCGCGTCGAGTTTGCGCAGGCGCACGCCCTCGCGATTGCCAAGCCCGTTGAAGGCCACTGTCGCGCGCTTGCCATCACGCTGCAGTTGCGCGTTGCCGATGGCGGCCCATTTGTCGAGCGTGCCAGCCACGCCGAAATCAGCATCCCCCGCGATCTCGACGGCCTGGTCGCTGCCACGCCAGCGCAGCCCGCGCGCATTGACCGCGAACTTCAGCGAGGTGTCTTTCGGGTCGCGCAGGTCGGCGCTGCCGTTGGCGGTGATGCGTCCGTCGAATGTATCGATGACCAGTGGATGCACGCGAAGCACCTGATCTTCAAGGCTGAGTTTCGAAGGCTGCAAGGTCGCGCTGAAGTCGCCTTGCTTGAAGCTGCCGCGCAGGTTGGCGTCACCGGCCACGCCGTTGCCGCGCACATTGAACGCGATCGGCGTCGATGCGGTTTTGCTTCCCGTGAGCAGGCCGATATCAAGCGCCGTGCTGTCGGCGCGCAACTGCCAGCGGGGTGCGTCCTTGCCGCGCAGAGTATTGCCGCGCAGGGTAAGCGTGGCATGTAGCGGAGCCGGCGCGCGTCCGCCAATGGCGACGTCCATCCGCGCAAGGTCACCGCGCGTGACCAGGCCGAGGCGGGCCGGCGTGCGTCCGGCAGGCGCCGGCAGCACTGCGCTGGCGGTGAGGTCGCTGCGGAAGTTGTCGCGCGGCGCATAGTCGCCATGCACGGCAAAGCGGCCGCGGTCGCTGTCCACACGCAGGTGCTCGACATGCAGCTTCCCGGATTGCGCATCCAGTCCGCCGCGCGCACGGCTGATTGCGATGACTGGCTTGCCTCCCTGCGTCACCTTGAAGTCGTTGATGATGATGTGGTCGGCCCGCAGGTCGATCGGCGGTTCAATCTGCGGCAGGACGTCCGGCCAGCGTGGCAGCTCGAACGGGGTGTCACTGCGCGGCAGGTTCAGGGTGGCGCCGCTGATCTCCAACGCATCCAGCCGCAAGCGACGGCCGAGCAACGGGCGCAACGCCGGATCGAGGACGACCTTTTCGGCATTGAACACAATAGTACCCATCGCGCAACTGGCCTGCGGCGTGGGCGTGCAGTCCGGATTGCGCTGGCGTGGCATCGAAAAATGCACGCCGCGCAGGATCAAAGGCCCCGCCGCCGGTCCTTCGGCGCTACGCCAGGTAAGCGTTGTTCCCGTCGGCAAGCGCGCCTTGACCTGCGCCAGCAACACATTGCGTCCACCCACGGTCAGCAACAACCAATACAGCAGCGCAGCAGCGATCAGGACCAGCGCCAAGGTGCCCACGCCGCTGCGCAACACCAGCTTGCGTCGTCGTTTCCCGCGCAGTGACGAAAGTTCAGTGACGCGCGCCTCGCGTTGCTCTTGCGTTGCATCCTTGGAGAGCGGTTCAAGCCCAAACCGCCGATAGCGCTGGTAGCGGTCGCGCAGGCTGCTCACAGGTCTGCCCCGATATTGATGTGCAGCGTGATCGGCGAATCCGGCTGGTCAAGCCCATGCGCGATGTCAATGCGCACCGGTCCCACCGGCGAGCGCCAGCGCAGGCCGACGCCGACGCCCGTGCGCATGTCCGGTCGCTTGCCGTCGAAGGCGCTGCCGCTGTCGATGAAGACCGCTGCACCCCACGGACCCAGGAAGTAGCGCTCGTATTCGATGCTCGCGGTCACCACGTTGCGCGCGCCGAGCGCGTAGGTGTCGCCGGCGCCGTTGCGGATGCGCGGCCCGATCTCGCGCCAGTCGTAGCCGCGCACGCTGCGGTCGCCGCCGGCGTAGAAGCGCAGGCTGGGCGGCAAGGCGATGAGCGTATCGGTGAAGGTGTGTCCCAACTCGCCACGCACCAGCAGCCGGCTATCGGCATCGAAACCATGGAACCACTGCGCGCTGGCATGCGCCTGGGCGAATTTTGCACCGGCGTTTCCGAAGTTGCTGCCGCCGCGCAGCAGCAAGGTGCCGCTGGCGCCACGCCTGGGCGCCAGGCGGTTGTCGACATCGATGTATTCGGCCTGCAGCGACGGGAACACGACGCTGGCGTACTGGTAGGTCGGCACCGGCTTGCTCAGTTCAAAGTAACTCCAGCGCTCGCGCAGCACGTGCGCGGACGCGACCAGGTTGAGGTACTGGTTGAACTGGCCGCTGCGGCTGGCCACGAATTCAAGCCGGCGTGTGTCCAGGAAATCGGTCTGCTCATCCGCAGCCTGCAGGCTGGTGGTGTACCAACCGTCCAGCCAGGCGAACGCCGGCATGCGGTATTGCAGGGTCAGCGTCTTGCGCTTCTGCGCATAGTCGAGCTGCGCCAGCGCCTTGTGACCGCGGCTGTTGATGTAGCGCCGCTCCACTCCCGTGCGCACGCCTGCACCGCTCTGGGTGCCGTAACTCAGGCCGGCGGTATAGACGCTGCGCGGGGCCGGGGTCAGGTTGACCTGTACCGGCACGACCTTGCCGTCGCCCGCCTGCTTGGGCTGCGGCAGTACTTCCACCAGGCCAAAATAGTCCAGCGCCACCAGTGAGCGCCGCAGCTGTTCGAGGTCGTCTTCGTCGTAGGGCGTGCCGTCCTCCCAGTTGACCAGCTTGTGCAGCAGGCTGTCGCGGATGATGGGTTCAGGCGACTGTGTGAACGTCACCTCGCCCAGCCGGAACCGCGCGCCGCTGGTCCAGCGCAGGTCGATGTCGGCGGCAAGCTCCGCGCGAGTCACTTCAACCCGATGCTCGGCGAAGTCAGCATCGAAATACCCATGCCCGTTCAATGTACGGTTGATGCGCGACTTGCTCGCTTCATACAGCGCGTGGTCCAGCACCGCACCCTTGCGCGGCGCGAACGCGTCGAGCGCCGACTGCACCGACGGATCGCTCTCGGCTTCGCCGTCGATGCCCAGGGTGAAGCCTCGCACCCGCACCGGCGTGCCCGGATCCACATCGATGCTGACGGTCAGGCTGCGGTCGCGGCGTGGCTGCCGTTGTCGCGTCTCGCCATTGCCGCCGACTGCGTCGCGATCATCGGCTTGCGGGTCGGGATCGATGTCTCGCGAGTCGGCATTTTCAGGGTCGCCGCGATCGCTGCGCTGGATAGTAATCGTCGGCGAGTAGTAGCCGAAGGGCTGCAGCGCCTCGCGCGTTTCCGCTTCGGCCTCGCGCAGCAGGTAGTTGAGGCGGCGCGCGCTGATGTCCTTGCCGACCGCGTCGACCAGCGACAGCGAGACGCGTACGTTGTCCGCCAGCACGTCGTTGTCGGCACCGCTGACCTTGACCTCGACCTTGGTCACGGTGGCTGCCAGCGCCGGCACCGTCGCCACCAGGCAACCGGCGACAAGGATCAGGCGGACGAGGGCGGTCGGCAAGGGGCGCAGTCGGGCAGGCGGCATCCATGCAGGATACCGACCCCATGTTGAAGCCGGGTCAACGGCTTGCGAACGCCGGTTCAGGCTGAAAGTTGTTCGATCGCGGCCACGCTGCCCAGGCGGTCGGCCAGCCGACGCAGCAGCGCCAGCCGGTTGTGGCGAATCTTTTCGTCCTCGACATTGACCATCACCTGCTCGAAGAACGCGTCCACCTGCGGGCGCAACCGAGCGAGGTGCGCCAGCACAGCCACGTAGTCGGCATGCGCCAGTGCGTGCCCGGTTTCCGCATGGACCGCTTCCACCGCCTCGGCCAGCGCGCGCTCGGCCGGCTCGGTGAGCAGGTCGTGGTCGATGGTCTCGGCGATGGTCACGTCCGACTTCTTGAGGATGTTGCCGATGCGCTTGTTGGCCGCGGCCAGCGCAGCGGCTTCCGGCAGTTGCGCGAACGTGCCGATGGCTTCGATGCGGCGGTCGAAGTCGTACAGCGATGCAGGCTTCAGTTCGGCCACGGCAGTGAAGTGCGACGTTGGCACACCCTTGTCGGCGTAATAGCCGCGCAGGCGATCAAGGATGAAGGGGTAAATCTCTTGGTAGTTCACTTCACTAAGATCAGCCATTTGTCCCCAAATAAATTCATTAATGGGAACACCCCTACTCTCGGCAAGTGTCTTAGCTGCGGCTCTTTCGGTTTCACGTATTGACATGATCTTTCCGAGAATCTCTCCTGAAGCTGATCGAATGAGCTCATTCAAATCAAGGTCAAATCCACTTTCGATGATCGTCCGCGCCAACCCCAATGCATTGCGCCGCAGCGCAAACGGATCCTTGTTGCCGGTCGGCTTCAGGCCGGCGGCGAAACCGCCCGCCAGCGTGTCCAGGCGTTCGGCAATCGCCAGCACCTTGCCCACCGGAGACAGTGCGATGTCGTCTCCGGCAAAACGCGGCTGGTAGGCCTCATCAATCGCCAGCGCGACTTCGGCCGGCTCGCCCGCAGCAGTCGCGTAATGACGGCCGGCGATGCCCTGCAGTTCCGGGAACTCGTTGACCATCCGCGATTGCAGGTCGTTCTTGGCCAACTCCGCCGCACGCCGCGCCAAAGTTGGATCCACGCCCACCTCTTTTGCGATGGATTCGGCGAGCGCGGCGACGCGCTGCACCTTGTCGGCCACGCTGCCCAGCTTGGCTTGGTAGGTCACGCTCGCAAGGCCTTCACCCATCGCTTCAAGACCCTGCTTCAGGTCTTCCTCGAAGAAGAA
>JBBSTP010000030.1:0-14921 GCA_038235795.1 Lysobacterales bacterium
CGCCGGCTTCCATCGTGGCAAGACCGAGCCCAAGCTCGGTATTCGCGCCTCGGCGACCTGCGAGATCGAATTCAACGACTACGTGGCGCAGGCCGACGACGTGCTGGGCGAGGAAGGCCGCGGCTTCAAGATCGCGATGAGCGTGCTTGATGCCGGCCGCATCGGCATCGCCAGCCAGGCCATTGGCCTGTCACGTGCCGCCTACGAGGCGTCGGTGTCGTATTGCAAGGAGCGCATGGCATTCGGGCAGCCGATCGGCAGCTTCCAGATGATCCAGTCCAAGATTGCGGACATGAAGTGCAAGTTGGATGCCTCGTTGCTGCTGACCCTGCGCGCCGCCTGGCAGAAGGGCGAGCATGAAAAGGGCGGGGCGCGCTTCAGCACCGAGGCCGCGGTCGCCAAGCTGACCGCGTCGGAAGCCGCGATGTGGATCACCCATCAGGCGTTGCAGATCCACGGCGGGATGGGTTATTCCAAGGAAATGCCGATCGAGCGTTACTTCCGCGACGCCAAGATCACCGAGATCTACGAAGGCACCAGCGAGATCCAGCGTCTGGTGATCGCCCGCAACGAAACCGGTTTGCGCTGAGCGCGCCACCTCGACAGAACAGGCAGGCCGCACCTGCGCGGTCATCGTCCACCCAAGGCAGCCCCCCCCCGCGATGAATTCCAAGAGCAAGAACATGCTTGTCGCCGCTCCCAAATCGATCATGAATGCGTTGGCCAAGCGCGTGCCCAAGACCCGGCTGGCCGAAGTGCAGGCATTCGCCGATGTGTTCTATCGGCGCATGGACGGCGACGAGTTCGCCCAGCACGGTCCCGATGGCTGGGCGGCGCTGGCAGCCGACATGATGGAATTTGCACGCACGCGCAAGCCAGGCAAACCGGTGGTGCGCCTGTTCAACGCCAATTTGAAGGAGCATGGCTGGGAGTCGCCGCATACCATCGTGCAGGTGGTGAATGACGACATGCCTTTCCTGGTCGATTCGGTGACCATGGCCCTGGCCGAACTTGGCATCGGCGTGCACGTGCTGGGGCACCCGGTGATTCCGGTCCAGCGCGACAAGACGGGCAAGCTGACCAAGGTCGGTAGCGGCGTGGCCGAGTCGTTCATCCACCTGGAAATCGATCGCCAGCCGCAGGGCGCGATGGCGGCGATCAAGGCGCGGCTGGATGATGTGCTGGCAGACGTGCGTTTGATCGTGCGCGACTGGGAGCCGATGCACGCCAAGATGCTCGAGGTCGCCGATCAAATCGTCGAGCGTCCGATGCCGGTGTCCAAGGCCGGGCGCCGTGAGGCGCAGGAGTTCCTGCGCTGGGCCGCGGACGAGCACTTCACCTATCTGGGTTATCGCGAATACAAGGTCATCTCGGTGCCTGGCAAGGGTGGCAGGGAAGAAGTGCTGGTGGCGGATATCGGCACTGGCCTGGGCTTGCTGCGCGGCAAGGACCCGGGCAAGCCGCGCAAATTGAAATCGCTGGCCGCGCACTACATGCCGCAGTCGGGTTCGGTCGATGCATTGATCCTGACCAAGACCAATTCGCGCGCCACCGTGCACCGCCCTGGTTACATGGATTACATCGGCGTGCTCAGCTTTGATGCAAAGGGCAAGCCGATCGCCGAGCAGCGCTTTCTTGGCCTGTACACATCAAGCGCCTACTTGCGCCGGCCCTGGGACATCCCGGTGGTGCGCGAGCGCCACAACTACGTGATGGAGCGATCAGGCCTGAATCCCTCCAGCCACAGCGGCAAGGCGCTGCGCCATATCCTGGAAACCCTGCCGCGCGATGAGTTGTTCCAGTCCAGCGAGGAAGAGCTGTTCCGCACGGGCATGGGCATCCTGGGGCTGCAGGAGCGCGTACGCAGCAAGCTCTTCCTGCGCCGTGACCGGTACGGCCGCTATTTCTCGGCGCTGGTGTATATCCCGCGCGAGCGCATGAGCACCCAGATTCGCCATCGCATCGAGGACATGCTGAAGGCCGCGCTCAACGGCGACCATGTCGATTCGAATGTGCAGATTGGCGAATCGCCGCTCGCGCAGATCCACATGATCGTGCGCCCCAGGAACCACGACGCGGTGGAGGTCGACCTGCCCGCGCTGGAACAGGAGTTGGCGTTGATCGTGCGCGACTGGCGCGATGAACTTCGCGAACAGCTGGTGGCCCGCCATGGCGAGGAAACCGGGCTGAAGCTGGCCGAGCGCTACGGGCGCGCGCTGCCGGCAGGTTACATCGAGGAAGTCACTCCTGCGGTAGCCGCTACCGACGTGGACTGCCTGGCCGCACTGAGCGGTCCCGATGACCTCCGGCTATCGCTGTACCACTCGCATCGCGAGGGTGGCGGCCTGCGCTTCAAGCTGTATCGCCAGCTGGACGACATCCCGCTGTCGGATGCGCTGCCGATGATGGAGAACATGGGCCTGCGGGTGATCTCCGAGCATCCGTACAAGGTCGAGACCAGCCAGGGCATCAGCTACATCCAGGATTTCGAGGTGGTCTCGCTGCAGGACAAGCTCGACGTCAGCGCGATTGACGAAAATTTCGAGGAGGCGTTCGCACGGACCTGGCGCGGCAGTGCCGAGAACGATGGCTTCAACCGGCTGGTGTTGGCCGCGGGCCTGTCGTGGCGGCAGGTGGCGATGCTGCGCAGCTACTACAAATACCTGCTGCAGGTCGGCGTGCCGTTTTCGCAGGTTTACGTAGAGGCGACGCTGGCGCGCTACCCCTTGCTGGTCTGCTTGCTGGTGGAACTGTTCGAAGCCCGCTTCGACCCGGCGACCGGCAGCGAGAGCAAGGCCGAGATCCGCCGCGGCATGGGCAGCTTCGAGGCGCAACTGCATGCGCTGGCGGGCGAGGACCCGGTAACGCGTGCTGCGCTCAAGCAGGTGGTCGATGCGCGCAGCGGCAGCCGCGAGCGCCAGGTCGAAGCCACCCGCGCTGCGTTGCTGGGGCTGATGGACCGGGTGTCGAGCCTGGACGAGGACCGCATCCTGCGCAGCTTCATCGGCGTGATCGACGCAACCCTGCGCACCAGCTACTACATCGAGCGCGAAGGCGGCCTGCGCAAGGACGGCGGCCCGGCCGACTACGTCAGCTACAAGCTGGATTCTTCGCTGGTACCGGACCTGCCGAGGCCGCGTCCGTACCGCGAGATCTGGGTGTGTGGGCCTCGTGTCGAGGGCATCCACCTGCGCTTCGGGCCGGTTGCGCGTGGCGGCCTGCGCTGGTCGGACCGTCGCGAGGATTTCCGTACCGAGGTGCTGGGTCTGGTCAAGGCGCAGATGGTCAAGAACACCGTGATCGTCCCGGTCGGCAGCAAGGGCGGCTTCTTCTGCAAGCGATTGCCGGATCCCGCGGTCAACCGTGACGCATGGTTCAACGAGGGCGTAGCGTGCTACAAACGCTTCATCAACGGGATGCTGGACATCACCGACAACCTGGTGGGCGGCAAGGTGGTCCCGCCCGCGGGCGTGGTCCGCCATGACGGCGACGACCCCTATCTGGTGGTTGCCGCCGACAAGGGCACTTCGACCTTTTCCGACATCGCCAACGGTATTGCGCAAGCACATGGCTACTGGCTAGACGACGCGTTCGCGTCGGGCGGTTCGGTCGGCTACGACCACAAGGGCATGGGCATCACTGCGCGTGGCGCCTGGGAATCGGTCAAGCGCCACTTCCGGTCGATGGGGCGCGACTCGCAGAAGGAGGACTTCACCTGCGTGGGCATCGGTGACATGTCGGGCGACGTGTTCGGCAACGGCATGTTGCTGAGCAAGCACATCCGCCTGCTGGCCGCGTTCGACCATCGTCACATCTTCATCGACCCTGACCCGGACGCGGCTGTTTCCTTCAAGGAACGCGCGCGCATGTTCAAGCTGCCGCGCTCCAGCTGGGAGGATTACGACGAGGCATTGATCAGTACCGGTGGCGGTGTCTTTCCTCGCAGTGCGAAGTCGATTCCACTCACGCCGCAGGCAAAGGCCGCGCTGGGCATCGAATCCGACGTCGTCGCCATGAGCCCGCCGGAGCTGGTGAACGCGATCCTGCGCGCACCGGTCGACCTGCTCTGGAACGGCGGCATCGGCACGTATGTCAAGTCCAGCCGCGAAGACAACGATGACGTCGGCGATCGCGCCAACAACGGTTTGCGGGTGGATGGCAACCAGTTGCGCAGCAAAATAGTAGGCGAGGGCGGAAACCTGGGCATGACCCAGCTCGGTCGCATCGAGGCGGCGCAGCATGGCGTGCTGCTCAACACCGACTTCATCGACAATTCGGCGGGCGTTGACACCTCCGACCATGAGGTCAACATCAAGATCCTGCTCAACGGTGAGGTGCAGCGCATGAAGCTGACCCTGCCTGCGCGCAACAAGCTGCTGGCCTCGATGACCAACGAGGTCGCCGAGCTGGTCCTCAATGACAACTACCGGCAAAACCAGGCAATCAGCCTGATGGAGCGGATGAGCGTGCCGAGGATGGGTTCCAAGCAGCACTTCATCCGTACCCTGGAGGCGCAGGGCCTGTTGGACCGTCAGATCGAATTCCTGCCCTCCGACACCGAGCTTGCCGACCGCAAGACGCGGGGCTTGGGCCTGACCCGGCCCGAGCTGGCGGTGTTGCTGTCGTATTCCAAACTGGTGGCGTACCAGCAGTTGCTCGACTCCGACATTCCCGAAGATCCCTACCTGTCCAAGGAACTGGAACGCTATTTCCCGGAACCGCTGCAGGCCAGGTACGCCAAGGCCATGCAACACCATCGGCTGAAGCGCGAGATCATCGCCACCGCGGTCACCAACTCCACCATCAACCGCATGGGCGCGACGTTCATGCTGCGCATGCAGGAAGACACGGGGCGCACCCCGGGTGAGGTGGCAAAGGCATTCACGATCACCCGTGAGACGTTGGATGCACGCGAGTTGTGGGCGCAGATCGATGCGCTTGACGGCAAGGTCGCCGAGTCGGTGCAGATCGACGCCTTGCAGGTGATCTGGCAGTTGCAGCGCACCTTCGCCCGCTGGCTGCTGTCGCGTCCGGGCGCGATCCCCGACATCACGACAGCCGTGGCCCGTTACCATGATGGCTTCCGCGACATCCGCGCCGGGGAGGACATCCTTCCCGCGGGTCAACGCCCGGCCTACGAGGCCAGCATCCGCGATTGGCGCGCACACGGGGTGCAGAACGCGTTGGCGGGACAACTGGCGGCGCTACCCTACCTGGAGCCGGCCGCGGACATCATCGAGGTCGCGCGACAGCGCAAGCTCAAGCCGGTGGACGTGGCCAAAGTACATTTCCGCCTCGGCGATGCGCTCAACCTGCCGTGGCTGGTGGAGCAGATTGACGCGTTGCCGGTCGAGGGTCGTTGGCATGCGGTTGCCCGTGGCGTGTTGCGCGAGGAACTGGCGACACAGCAGCGTGCACTGGTGCAGCAGGTGCTTGAGCGCGTTGGTGGTAACGCCGACGCCAAGGTCCGCAGCTGGCTGGAACGCGACGACCCGGCACTGCGCTTCACCCTGTCGATGCTCAACGAGCTCGCCGCGCAGAAGTCACTAGACTATCCGACCGCCTCGGTCGCGGTGCAGCGGCTGTCGCAACTGGCGGCGCGTAGTTGATCGGGCACGCCCCTTTCCGAGGCGGGAAGGGGCGCAGGCTTCACGGTATGCTCGGGAGATGAGCACGACCCGAATCGCCCTGCTTGCCAGCCCCACCGACGACGCCCAGGCCGCGCTTTCGGCACTCGGCAAGCTGCACGGACTGCATGCGCCGGAAGACGCCGACGTGGTGGTCGCGCTGGGCGGCGATGGCTTCATGTTGCAGACCCTTCATCGCCATGGCGGGCTGGGAAAACCGGTGTACGGCATGAAGCTTGGCAGCGTCGGTTTCCTGATGAACCAGTACCGCAACGAGAACCTGCTTGAGAGTATCGCTGCGGCGGAACCGGCGGTGCTGCATCCACTGGAAATGCTGGCACAGACCGAATCCGGCACGACCGCCGGCTCGCTGGCCTACAACGAGGTTTCGCTACTGCGCCAGACCCGGCAAGCGGCGCACATCAGCATCCAATTGAATGGCCAGGTTCGCCTGGACGAGTTGATCTGCGATGGCGTCATGGTCGCCACGCCCGCAGGCAGCACGGCCTACAACTTTTCCGCGCACGGCCCGATCCTGCCATTTGGGGCCAAGGTGATGGCGCTGACCCCGATCGCACCTTTCCGGCCGCGGCGCTGGCGCGGCGCCGTGCTCAAGTCCGGTACTGAAGTGCGCTTCCGCGTGCTGGACCCGCACAAGCGTCCGGTCAGTGCCACTGCCGATTCACACGAAGTGCGCGACGTGACCGAAGTGCTGGTGCGAGAATCAAGCGACCGCAGCGTGACCCTGCTATTCGACCCGGAGCACAACCTGGAAGAGAGGATCCTGAGTGAGCAATTCACAGTGTAGAGTCGCTTCCTGAGATCTGCAGGGTCAATGATGCGGTTCCAAGAAGACGATGGCGATGCATCGGGTGCTGCCCGGCTGGCGTCGCGCCGCCGGGTGCCGGCATGGATCTGGGCACTGCTGGCGTTCGCGCTGGGAATCGCGCTGACCTTTTGGCTGGCGGAGGCTGAGAAGCACCGGAATGAGCGAGACGACCAGCGTGCGTTCATCGCCGAAACGGAGCAGGTGACCACTGCGATTCGCCTCCAGCTCGACCAATGCGGTCAGATCATCCGTGCCTTCCAGTCGATATTCACGGCCTCGGACAGCGTTTCGCCGGACGAGTACAACCTTGCATACGACACCATGCTTGCCAGCAATGTGGTGGAGGTCAGCCTGCAGGCGCTGGCCTATGTCGAGCGAAGGCGTTCCCCCGCCAGTGATCATTACGTCACCACGATGATTGCGCCGCGCAACGGCAATGAATCAATTCTCGGCCTTGATGTCGCGAGCCAGCCGATCAACATGGAGGCCTTGGAGCGTGCGCGCGACACCGGTCAGATCGCCATGTCCGCCGCTTTTCACTTGCGCCAGGATGGCGCCGCGCCTGGAGCGCCCAATGGCTTCATCCTGCGGTTGCCGGTGTTTGCGCAAGGCCGGCCGCAGGATTCAGCGCAAGCCCGTCGCGCAGCGAGTATCGGCTCGATCGGCGCCTCGTTCCGTATCTCGGACCTGATTGCGTCCACCCTCCCGCAGCCGCCATCAACGCTTGCCGACGTGGTAGTGGAGGACGTCAGCAGTGGCCGGCCACAGCGGCTGTATTTGCACCGCTTTGGCGCGAGGTCGGAAGCATCGCCGTTTTCAACGGAACTGCGATTTGGCGGTCGCACCTGGAATGTCATTGCCCATCCACGTGAAAACCAGGCGGGCATGAGTGGCTGGTGGCTGGTCGTGCTGGTGGGGACGGCGATGAGCGCCCTGCTGGCCGCCTTGGCCTGGTCATCGGTAAGCACCCGTGAACGGGCAATCGCGCTTGGAAATTCCATGGGCAAGCGCTTCCGTACCAGCGAGGAACGCTTCCGCAAGCTCAACGAATTGCTACCCACGCTGGTGCTGCTGGCGCGCAAGGACAATGGCGAAATCGTGTATCGCAACGCTTCGGCGCGCAACAGGCTGTTCGCCGAAGGCAAATGGACGGACTATTCGGCAACACTGGAGCAGGAAATCCAGGCAACGCCACCCGTTGCGGCCGGAAGCGAAGAGGCACTGCGTGCGGTGGATGTGCAGCTTCCCGGCGCAGATGGCACGCCGTTCTGGGCCAGCACCTGGATCAGCTCCGTTGAAATCGACGAGACACCGATGTGGCTGATGGTGGCAAGCGATATATCCGAGCAACGTCGACTCACCGAAACACTTAGCTATCAAGCCAGTCATGACTCCTTGACGACGTTGTACAACCGTCGCGAGTTCGAGACGCGTGCGCAGCGGATGCTTGAACAGCCAGGTAGCCACGAAGGTGCACTGCTGTTCATCGACCTGGACCAGTTCAAGCTGATCAATGACACCTCGGGTCACCGCGCGGGTGATGAGCTGCTGGTGCAATTGTCGTCGGTCATGCGCGAGAAACTTCGCCCAAACGACGTGTTGGGACGATTGGGTGGCGACGAATTCGGCGTACTGCTGGCAGGGGCATCGACGGTCGACTCCGCGATGCAGGCAGCAGAGCGGTTGAGGCGAGCCATCGAGGGCTTCATCTTCAGCTGGGAGCAGCGCACCTATATGATCAGTGCCAGCATTGGCATGGTTCTGTTGAGCAGTGCTGCCTCCCTGAAAGAACTGTTCGCACATGCCGATAGCGCTTGCTACCTGGCCAAGGAAGCCGGGCGCAACCGGATCCATGTTTACGCCGAGGACGATGCCGCCATTACCGGCCGCATCGGCGAGATGGAATGGGCGGGTCGGATACGCGACGCGCTGCGCGACAAACGCATGCTGCTGGACTACCAGGAGTTGCACTCGCTTCGTCCGCTGGCCAAAACTGGTGCATCAGTCGAGCTGCTGTTGCGCTTGCGCAGCGAGGACGGCAGCGTCGTGCTGCCTGGGGCGTTCCTGCCGGCCGCCGAACGCTACGGCTTGATGCCACTGATCGACCGCTGGGTGGTGGAAACCGCGTTGGCGAACATCGACCGGATTCATCCCGATGGCAAGCGATTGGCGACCTGCGCGATCAACCTGTCCGGCGCCAGCCTGGAGGACGACGGGTTGTTCGAACGCGTCAAACAACTTGTCAACCTGCATCGCGTCGATCCTCGTCGGGTGATGTTTGAAATCACGGAAACCGTGGCGGTACGCAACTTCGCCGCGTCCAGTGCGTTGATTGCCCGCCTGCGTGCGCTTGGTTGCCGCGTCGCGCTGGATGATTTCGGTGCGGGCATGTCATCGTTTGGTTACCTGAAAAACCTCGAGCTCGACGTCGTCAAGATCGACGGCAGTTTCGTCCAGTCCATGGCCACCGATCGGATGTCCAGGTCGATCGTCAAGGCCGTCGCCGAGATTGGCCACCAACAAGGGCTTGAAGTGGTGGCCGAATGGGTGTCGTCGGAAGATATGCTGGAAATCCTTGCCGACATGAATATCGACTACGCACAAGGATTTGCCCTGCATAGCCCGGAGCGCGTGCTGTTCCAGCGCAACGCCGATGAGTGAGCAAGTGGCGTCGATGGCCGCGCCTTCGCGCGCTCCGCTGGTGGTGGCGATCACCACGCGCGCATTGTTCGACCTCGAGGACAGCCACGGCCTGTTCGAGACGGAAGGACTCCATGCCTATGCCGACCATCAGCGTCACCACGAGGACGTCATCCTCGAGCCTGGCATTGCGTTTCCCCTGGTCCGCAAGCTGCTTGCACTGAATGCGTCAGCGACGACGGATGTATCACCTGTTGCAGCTCCAAAGGTGGAAGTCATCCTGCTGTCGCGCAACTCGGCCGATACCGGCTTGCGCATCTTCAATTCGATTCAGGACCATGGCCTGGACATCCGCCGCGCCACGTTCACCTCTGGCGCGCCGGTGTGGCCCTACATCAAGCCGTTCGGCGCGCAGTTGTTCCTGTCGGCCAATCCGGTGTCTGTACGCGCCGCGCTGGAGGCTGGCGTCGCTGCCGCGACCATCCTGCCGACGAAGGAGACGCACTCGCCATCCGCGCATGACCAACTGCGGATCGCTTTCGATGGCGATGCGGTGATCTTCAGCGACGAAAGCGAACGTGTCTCGCGCGAACACGGGGTCGAGGCGTTCGGCCTGCACGAGCGCGAGCGCGCCCGCCAGCCATTGTCGGGTGGCCCGTTCCGCGGCTTCCTTTCGGCATTGCACGACTTGCAGGTTGCATTCCCGGCAGGTGTGGACGCGCCGATCCGCACCGCGCTGGTCACCGCGCGCTCGGCCCCGGCTCACGAGCGGGTGATTCGCACCTTGCGCGAATGGGGCGTGCGCCTGGACGAGGCACTGTTCCTCGGCGGGCGCGAGAAGGGCCCGTTCCTGGAGGCGTTCGGCGCTGACATCTTCTTTGACGACTCGCCGCACAACATCGACTCGGCACGCCGACATGTCGCCGCCGGCCATGTACCACACGGGATCGCCAACAGCGTGCCGTGAGCAGGCAGTAGCGATCAGCGGTTGGTGGTGTCGAACTGGACGTCGACCAAGCGCCAGCGCAGGCCCTGTCGATGCAAGACGGCGACGACGGGTTGCCCACGTTCGTCATGAATGGTGGCGGTGAAGCGCGAAGCCGATTCGTAGTGAAGCGTGGCCTGCTTCAATGGATCGGCCGGGCGCGGGTCCCCATATGTGTCGCCGTCCGTGGTCTGACCGCTGGCGCGCATCCACATGCTGCGTCCCTGCAGCAGGGCGCCGATGCCCAGTGGGGTCACCATCGTGTCCACCGCGGTATTGCCAAGCCCGCCCGCGATGTGCAGGCCGATCGCGCCGAGCATGCCACCGGATTCCGCCAGTCCACCGCCTCTCCTGGCGAGGTAGTCCTCGACATGCGCCCTCATGTTCAGCCGCAGCGTCGGGAAGTCGACATGGCGCTCCAGCGCCGCCACATCCTGCGCGGCCAGTGCATTGCGGATGCCGTTGATCGCCAGGTAAGGCCCCGCGGCGACATAGGCCAGCAGCGCCGCCAACACAAGTGCACCAATGATCAGCCACTTCTTCATGTCAGAACTCCAGGTCCAGGGCGGCGCACAGGTAATCCATGAATGGCGCGATCCTGGACAGGTCG
This sequence comes from Lysobacterales bacterium, assembly GCA_038235795.1. GTDB lineage: Bacteria > Pseudomonadota > Gammaproteobacteria > Xanthomonadales > Xanthomonadaceae > Thermomonas. The sequence goes on from JBBSTP010000030.1 coordinate 10,692, forward strand.
GTCTCCAGGATCCGCAACAGATCGGGACCGGTCATGTCGGCATCGTCCAGCGCACGGGTTACCACGAAATTTCGATGTCGCAGGTCGTCGGCGTATGCGAAATCGGCTGGAAATCCCGCCGGCACCCGCACCAGCATGTCGCTGCTCTCCAGCGTGTAGTGCTTGCGAAACGATGGATCGTGGGCGGCGCGCCCCCAGCCGCCGGGGTTATCCACGATGAACTGCCGGATCTTTCGCTGGGTGACGGTGTCCGGGTGCCACAGGCCACCACCGACGAAGCACTCGCCCGGCTTGACGTGCACGTAGAACGAGGGCGCCGCGACCTGGCGTGCGCGCTCATGGAACAGGCGCGCGCCTTGCCACGCCTTGTACGGTGTCTTGTCCTTGGAGAAGCGGGTATCGCGGTGGATGCGGAACAGCGAGCCACCCACGCTTTTCGGATCCGCCCGGAAATGCGTGCTGACGGTGGCCAGCACCGGCTGCAGGTCGGTGAGCAGGCGCAGGAATGGCTGGCGCAGGTGCGCCTCGTACTCGGGCTTGTGCGACGCAAACCATTCGCGCTCGTTGTGGCGCGCCAGCCGACGCAGGAACTTGAAGGTGTTGTCGCTGAAATATGAACTCATAAGTGCAGGCTCATCAGTACAGGCTCATGCCAGACTGGCTCCGATGTCGTTGCCCCAGGCATCCAGTGCATCCAGCAGCACCTGCCTGCTGCCGTCGTCGGCGTGCGCGGCGCGCAATTCGGCGATCTGCCCACGGTACTGATCGAAGCTGAGTTCGGACAGACCCGCATCGGTTTGCAGGCGCTGGCAGCGATATTCGTTCCAGCGCGCACGCTCGGTCGGCAGCAGGCTTTCCGGCCAGTTGCGCGCGCGGTAGCGAAACAACAGTTCCGGCAGGCGCGGATCGCGGAAGCCGAATGCCTGCTTCGCCAGCACGTGCGGTGGCGCGCTGCGGACGCTGGCGAACAGCCGCTTGTCGGCATCGCCGATGAAGCCGTCATACAGCGCGGCGTCGGGATCAACCGAGGCACGTGGCTGCTCGCGGGCGAACACCTGTCGAACTTTTTCGGCCAGGGCCGGGCCTGCAGCGCGGATGCGTTCGGCACGTTTGACCACGGCGGTCGGATCGATCGACAGCCGTTCGAAGTCGGCCTCGCGCAAATGGTCCCACGCGACCAGCGACGGACACTTGTTGCAGTGCACTTCCTTGAGTGGGATCCGCGATTCGCCTTCCGGCAAATCCGCCTGTTTGACGTACAGGCGATCGGCGATGGCGCCGGCGTCGAGATCGAGCAGGGCATCCGGTTCACTGTCGAGGTCGAACACGATCATCCGGCTGTCGACCTGCGGGTGCCGTGCCAGCGGGATCACCGCCGCCGCGCACAGTCGCGTGGCGGCGAATTTCTGACTGATGTGCAGCAGCGGCGTCATCGTGATCGGGTCCATCAGCGAAGCAGCGAAGCGCTTGTCGCGCAGGCGCAGCGCGTAGTCCCACAGCCGTGGCTGGTGGCTGCGAAACAGTCGGGCGATGCCGATCAGCGCGCGCACATCGCTCAAGGCCTCATGCGCCATGCCTTCACGCAGTCCGTTGTCCGCGGCCAGGTGTTCGAGCTTGAAACTCGTCCCCTTGCCGTCCTCGCGCTGCCGCCAGACGATGCCATTCGGACGCAGGGCGTGCATCAACCGCAGCGCATCCAGCAGGTCCCAGCGCGAGTTGCCACTTTTCCACTCGCGTTCATAGGCGTCGTGGAAATTGCGGTACAGGCCGAAGCGCACGAATTCGTCGTCGAAACGGATCGAGTTGTAACCGGCGCTGCAGGTACCGGGCCGCGACATCTCATCATTGATGCGGGCGATTGCCGCCGCTTCGTTGACACCGTCGCGCAATGCGTCCTGTGGCGTGATGCCGGTGATCAGGGTGGCGATGGGCGAGGGCAGCAGGTCGTCGGCAGGCTTGACGAAAAAGCTGACCGGCTCGTCGATCTCGTTCAATGCGGTGTCAGTGCGGATCGACGCGAACTGGGCGATGCGGGTCCGGAGCGGGTCGCTGCCGAACGTCTCCAGGTCGTAGAACAGGAAGCTGTCGGTCATATGTCTAGTGTAGAGGCGTCGGCGCACGTCCGCGCATACCGGTGGGTTTGGGGGTACGACGACGCCTACCGCCGGGTGTTCGCTACGCGGCTCGAGTGCCGCTGCGCGAGCCACCCGACGGTCTCGCCGTCTGATCAGAATCTATTTGAGCGGTTGCAGCTGAGCGAGTACCGCGGCATCCGCAGCGGCCCAGTCCACGGCATCCAGCGAATCCAGCCCGCGTGTTGCGTCTTCAAGGATATGCCTCTGGATTTCGCTGCGCTCAAGCGCCAGCGAATAGCGGATGAGCATGAAGCTGACCATTGAATAGTGCGGGATGAAGCGATCCGGGTGGCGTGCTTGCAAGGCCAGTTCCAGCTCGCGTTGGAGGAGGAAATCCGCATCGTCGACCCTGTCGCGCATCTCGATGTAGTTTTCGAGCGCCATTTGCTGGATCGCCTCTGCATCGGGTTTGCGTAGTACCTCGAACGCCGCAAAGGCTTCACCGAGGTCGCCGTGCTGGTCGAGCATGTCGGCCAGTGCCACGCAGTCCTCGAACGCACAATTCATGCCCTGGCCATGGAACGGGACCATCGCGTGGGCGGCATCACCGATCAGCAGCGCGCGGTGGTCCAGGTGCCAGCGATTCAGGTACAGCGTACCGAGCAATCCGGTGGGATTCGCCTCGAAATCCTCGCGCAGCTCCGGGATCAGCGGCAGCGCATCTGCGAAGTCGCGTTCAAACAAGGCCTGGACGTCATCGCCATCCTGGACTTGGGCGAAGCTTGGGTATGCGCCGTCGAGAGGCATGAACAGGGTGACGGTGAAGGTGCGCTCGTCATTGGGCAATGCGATGCACATGTAGTGCCCACGTGGCCAGATATGCAGCGCATTGGCCTCGATGCGGAAGCCGCCATCGTCGGCGGGCGGGATTTCCAACTCCTTGTAGCCGTGATCGAGCCAGTCGCTGCGCTCGTTGAGTTCGATGCATGGCGCCATTTGCCCGCGCAGGCTGGAGCCGGCGCCATCGGCGCCGATCAATGCAGTGAACGCATGCGTGCTGCCGTCGGTGAGCGTCGCCGTGCATGCATTGAAATCGACCGCTTGCAGACCGCGCTCGAAATGCAGGCGAGCGCCCGCGGCCTCGGCGGCGTTCAACAACGAGATATTCAACTCTCCACGGCTCACCGACCAGATCACTTCCGAATCATCGCGGCCATAACGCTGCAGCGCAGCTTCGCCGTGGAGCGGATGCACAAAGCGGCCACGCATCATCACCGCCTGCGCCATCACTGCATCGTCTGCGCCGGCTCGGCGCAGGGCATGCAGGCCGCGCTCGGCCAGCGCCAGGTTGATCGAACGGCCGCCGGCATAGCCTTCCAGGCGAGGGTCGCCGCGTTTCTCGAAGACATCGACCGACCAGCCGCGTTGAGCCAGTAGCAGCGCCAGCAGCGCGCCGGCCAGGCCACCGCCGATGATGGTCAGCCGGCGATCGCCCGTGGCCGCCGCGTCATTGTCCATCGCGCCAATCCTGCACGCTGCGCGCGAACCGAAGGACGTCGGCGTGGGTGTTGTAGAGCGGCACCGGTGAAATCCGGATCACGTCGGGTTCGCGCCAATCGCCAAGCACGCCCTGAGTGGCCAGGTGTTCGAACAGCGAACGTCCACGGTCACGACCGCCAATCACCCGGATCGACAACTGGCAGCCGCGCCGCGAGGGCTCTCTCGGTGTCACGATTTGCAACAAATCGGACAAGCGTTCGTGGATCAGGGTTTCCAGGTAGCCGGTCAGGCGTTCGGATTTCGCCCGCAGTGCCGGCATCGTCGCGCGGACGAACTGATCCATCGACGCGCGCAGCGGTGCCAACCCGAGGATCGGTGGATTGCTGAGTTGCCAACCGTCCGCGCCTGGCGTGGGATCGAATTCCGGGCCCATCCTGAAGCGCGTCGACGCATCGTTTCCCCACCAGCCGGCGAAGCGTCGGCGTGAAGTCTTCGCGTGCCGCTCATGCACGAAGCATCCAGCGACCGCACCCGGCCCCGCGTTGATGTATTTGTAGTGGCACCACACCGCGAAGTCGGCGCCGCTATCGTGCAATTGCAGCGGCACGTTGCCTGCGGCATGGGCCAGGTCGAAGCCGACGATCGCGCCGGCGGC
>JBBSTP010000031.1:0-14913 GCA_038235795.1 Lysobacterales bacterium
GGCCCGGGCAAATCCTATGGCGATGACGGCGCCGGTTACGACAACGACTTCACCCAGCGCAACACCACCTTCATGGCCTGGAACCTGATGCACCTGGCGCGGATGCTCAAGGACGCCGGCGGCATCCCTGCGCACGGCAACCAGCGCGACAAGTGGGATGCTGGCTGTCGGTTCGACCATCCCAATCCAGAATATCGCTGATCCATCGACGACGCGGCGCGTGACGCGGCGACCCGCTTCATGGGGCGTATCGCAGTTGCTGGTTTACCATTCGCCCTCACACCTGCACCGGAGTTCCGATGAGCGACAGTCGCCACGACGTCAGCCGCGACGAAGCCGAAGCCGCCGTGCGCACCCTGCTGCGCTGGGCCGGCGAGGATCCGGCGCGGGAAGGCCTGCTGGATACGCCCCGGCGCGTCGCGAAAGCCTACGAGGAATGGTTCAAGGGCTACGAGCTTGACCCGGATGACTACATGGCGCGCACTTTCAAGGAAGTCTGCGGCTATGACGAATTGATCGTGCTGCGTGACATCGAATACGAATCGCATTGCGAGCACCACATGGCGCCGATCATCGGCAAGGTGCACGTCGGCTACCTGCCCAACGGCAAGGTCGTCGGCATCAGCAAGCTGGCGCGCGTGGTTGAAGCCTATGCCAAGCGCTTCCAGGTGCAGGAAAAGATGACCGCGCAGATCGCCGGCTGCATCCAGCGCGCGCTGCAGCCGCTCGGCGTGGGCGTGGTGGTCGAGGGCGCGCACGAGTGCATGACCACCCGCGGCGTGCACAAGCGTGGGGTGAGCATGATCACCTCCAAGATGCTCGGCAGCTTCCGCGAAGACGCGCGCACCCGCGCCGAATTCCTGCAGTTCATCGATGTCGGCCTTGGACGCTGAGGCGCTGCTGGTGCAAAGTCCGGCCCAAGACCCGCTGCTGGACTGCCTCGTCATTGGCGCCGGGCCGGCTGGCTTGACCGCAGCGACGTATCTGGCGCGTTTCCACCGGGATTTCCTGGTGGTGGATGGCGGCAAGAGTCGCGCACGCTGGATCCCGGAAAGCCACAATTGCCCAGGCTTTCCGTTCGGTGTCTCGGGCCCGGAATTGCTGTCGAAATTGCGCGCCCAAGCCACGGGCTACGGTGCCTGCATCGAGCAGGGACATGTAGCGCGTCTGGAGCGTGAAGGCGAGATGTTCGTGGCGACAGCGGATGATGGCCGGCGCTGGCGCGCACGGCACGTGTTGCTCGCGACCGGCGTGGTCGACGTGATGCCGGCGATGGACGGACTTGAGGCTGGGATCAAGCGCAATGCGATACGGCTTTGCGCAATATGCGATGGCTACGAAGCCAGCGATGAGCGCATCGCGGTGCTGGCGCCGGCGGATGAAGCGATCCAGCACGCGCTGTTCCTGCGCAGTTTTTCCCGTGACGTCACCGCGATTCGCAGCGAGCCCGGCGCGCCTTCGGAGGAGTGTGCCCGGTTAGCCGCAGACGCCGGGGTGACCTTACTGCCGCCGACGACCTCGATGCGATGTGACGCGACAGGCTGCGTGGTGGAAACAGAAGCGGGCAGTGAACGCTTCGATTGCCTTTACCCGGTGTTGGGCAGCGATGCTCAGTCCGGCCTGGCCCGCGCATTGGACGCCCGAACTGATGCCAATGGCGAGCTTGAGGTGGATGCGCAGATGCAGACCAGCGTAGAGGGGTTGTATGCGATTGGCGATGTCGTCAACACGCTTAACCAGATCAGCGTCGGGGTGGGGCATGCGGCCCTTGCGGCAACAGCGATACACAACCGGCTGCCGCGAAACTGGCGCGAGCAACAAGCGGATTGATTCGGTAGTTTAACCCGGGTAATATGCGCTTGAGCTCTGGAGACGCAGCATGCCCACGCCCACCCTGCGCTGCACGGCGTTCGCCGGCACCCAACGGATTGCAAATGGGGAATTGCGCCACGTCGCCCTGAAAGCCAAACAGGTGTTCGACCGCGAACCCAATCAGCCGATCCTGGTCTTCGAAGACGCCAGCGGGATGGTGGTGGAGCTGCCGCTGGAACTGCCGGCCGGGGAGTTGCTGCGCGCCCTGACCGCCGAGCCTGGCGACCTCGACGCGTCGGCGGCGCCCGCCCCGGCCCGTGGCCCGGGACGCCCGCGGCTCGGGGTGGTTGCACGCGAGATCACCTTGCTGCCACGCCATTGGCACTGGTTGGCCGCGCAGCCCGGTGGTGCCTCGGTGGCATTGCGCCGCCTGGTCGAAGAGGCTCGCAAGGTGAGCGCTGACGTCGACCGCCGCCGCGCTGCGGCCGAAGCCGCCTACCGGTTCATGCATGCGTTGGCCGGCAACCTGCGCGACTACGAAGGTGCGGCTCGCGCGTTGTTTGCCGGTGACGTCGCCCGTTTCGAGGAAGCCATCGCGCGATGGCCTGAAGACGTGCGCGAGCATGCATCATTGCTGGCCGCGCACGCCTTCGGGCACTGAACACTCTCCACAGCGGGGCCGGATGCCTTGATCGCCCGCTACCTCGCCCGCGCGACTTCGCCCGCGCGACCTCACGAATCGAGACCACCGCTTGAACGCACCCGTTGCGCCCGGTGCCCGCAAGGCGGCACTGGCTTTCATCTTCATCACCGTGCTGATCGACGTGCTGGCATTCGGGGTCATCATTCCGGTGCTGCCGCACCTGGTCCAGCAGATGGTCGGTGGCGACATCTCAACCGCCGCGTGGTGGGTGGGCGGCTTCGGGTTGACGTTTGCCTTGATCCAGTTCGTCTGTGCCCCGATCCAGGGCACCTTGTCCGATCGCTACGGCCGACGCCCGGTGATCCTGTTGTCTTGCCTGGGCTTGGGCCTGGACTTCATTTTCATGGCGCTGGCGCCGACGTTGGCGTGGTTGTTCGTGGGGCGGGTTATTTCGGCTGCCACCGCAGCCAGTTTCACCACTGCGAATGCCTATATCGCCGATGTGACCACGCCGGAAGGACGCGCCAAGGGCTTCGGCATGATTGGCGCGGCCTTCGGGGTGGGGTTCGTAGTCGGCCCGCTCATCGGCGGTGTGCTTGGGGACATCGACCTGCGCCTGCCATTCTGGTTCTCGGCCGGTTTGGCGCTGCTGAACTTCTGCTACGGGTTGTTCGTGCTACCCGAGTCGCTGCCCGTCGCAAAACGCACCCAGCGCTTTGACTGGTCGCATGCCAATCCGGTCGGGTCGCTGAAATTGTTGCGCCGCTATCCACAGGTGTTCGGATTGGCGGCAGTGATCTTCATCGCCGACCTGGCGCACTACGTGTATTCCAGCGTGTTCGTGCTGTACGGCGACTACCGATACGGCTGGGGACAGAAGGAAGTCGGCTATGTGCTGGCAGTGGTCGGCGTGCTCAGCGTGATCGTCAATGTATTGCTGGTCGGGCGTCTGGTGAAAGCCATGGGCGAACGCCGCGCGGTATTGCTCGGCCTGGCGTGCGGCGCGGTCGGTTTCGCGGTGTATGGCGTGGCGGGCGTGGGTTGGATCTTCCTGCTGGGCTTGCCGATCAGCGCCTTGTGGGCGATCGCCGCACCCGCCATCCAGTCGCTGATCACCCGTCAGGTGGGCGGGGATGAGCAGGGCCGCGTGCAAGGCGCGTTGACCAGTCTGGTGGCGCTGGCCGGGATCGTCGCGCCGGTGATTTTCGCGGGCACTTTCGGCTTCTTCGTCAGCGATGCGGCGCCAGTGAAGATGCCGGGCATCCCGTTCCTGATCGCTGCCGCGTTGCTGGTGGTCGCCTGGCTGGTGACGCTGCGCTTCACCGATGCCGCGCACATGCGCGAAGACGGGGATCCTGAACCCGTGGGCTGAACTTCACCTGGTGTCGCCGCGGCCGACGGCAGACTCCAATGCCCGATCAAGGAGAGCCCCATGGCCACCTGCGCAGTGTGCGGCAACGACTACGACAAGGCATTCACGATCACGACCGCCGATGGCAGCAGCCAGGCATTCGACTCGTTCGAATGCGCCATCCACATGCTGGCACCTACCTGCAGCCACTGCGGCTGCAAGGTCATCGGCCATGGCGCCGAACACGACGGCATCTTCTATTGCTGCGCGCGATGCGGGCGAAAGGCAGGGGTCGTGGGCCTGGACGATCGGGTCTGATTGCCTCTGCAATCAGCGCCTTGAGCGGTGCCCGGCTGCGCAAGCGTCAACCACAGGCTGCCCGGACGATTGCGTTTTGCGCATCGACATGCAGGTTGAGGCGCTCGCCGCGGAAATCCAGGGTCACGGCTTGCCCCGGCCTGATCGGACGCACCAGCGCGGCGCCAGCGGCCTTGCGCGCGGACTCGATCGTACCCGGTGTGGCCTGCTGGCCCAGATAGGCGTTCACCGCATCGGCATCGCAATCGCTCGCCAATGGCGGCGAGGCAAGCGTCGTGGTGCACGCCGCAAGCGACAAGGTGATGGCGGACAATGTGAGCAGGCGGATCGACATGGCGGGCTCCTCGGTCCTGATGAGTGGGTTTGGAGCGTGCAACTGTGATCCTTAACACCATGTCCATGGCTTCCGGCAGGTGCAATACGCGCACGCATCGGTAGGATCAGGGGATTGCCCGCGCCACTGGAGTTGTCGATGCTGCGTTCGAGCCTGCCATGCGTTGCCCTTGCCTGCCTGCTTGCGTCTACCGCTTCGGCGCAGGACACTCCGCCGCCACGTGACGTGCCCTATCCCGGCACGATCAAGCTCGAGGTGGATGCCACCAATCTCGCGCAACGCATCTTCCGGGTCAAACAGACCATTCCGGTGCAGGCAGGCCCGCTGACCCTGTTCTACCCGATGTGGGTGCCGGGCGGGCATTCGCCGAAGAATGCCCTCGACAAGATTGCCGGCATCAGGTTCAAGGCCAACGGCCTGGCGCTGGACTGGAGGCGCGACCCGCTGGACGTGGCCGCGTTCCACATCGATGTGCCCGCAGGCGCGACCGAGATCACCGCCGAGTTCGACTTCCTGACGCCCACCAGCGGCTCGCAGGGGCGGGTGGTGATGACGCCGAACATGCTCAACCTGCAGTTCCTGTCGGCCGCGCTGTACCCGGCCGGATATAACACGCACCAGATCATGTACGACGCCCGCGTCACCTATCCGGCCGGCTGGACCGCGTTTACCGCGCTTGACGAGGATGCCCGCAACGGCAACATCGTGGACTACAACGACGTGCCGTTCGACATCCTGGTCGATTCGCCGGTGTATGCGGGGCGTTACACGAAGAACATCGACCTGACGCCGGCCGGCAGCAAGGTGCCGGTCAAGCTGGGCGTGGTGGCCGATGCCGCCAAGTTCCTGGAAGCAAAACCCGAACAGGTGAAGCTGCACCAGGCGATGGTCGCACAGGCGCTGAAGCTGTTCGGCGCGCAGCACTACGACCACTACCAGTTCCTGTTCTCGCTGTCCGGACAGATGGGCGGCAACGGCCTGGAGCACCAGCGTTCCAGCGAGAACGGGGTCGGCACCGATTACTTCACCGACTGGAACGAGAAGAAGGGCTTTACCGACTTGCTGGCGCACGAATTCGTCCACTCGTGGAACGGCAAGTACCGCCGCGGCGCGGACCTGTGGACGCCCAACTTCAACGTGCCGATGCAGGACAGCCTGCTGTGGGTCTATGAAGGGCAAACCCAGTACTGGGGCAACGTACTGGCGGCGCGCAGCGGCATGCGCCCGCTGCCGGCGTCGCTCGACGCGCTGGCGCTGGTGGCGGCCACCTATGCCGAAAACCGCCCGGGCCTGGGCTGGCGCAACGTGCAGGACACCACCAACGATCCGATCATCGCCACGCGCGCGCCGCGCGCGTATCGCAACTACCAACTGAGCGAGGACTATTACTCGGCCGGACAGATGATCTGGCTGGAGGCCGACGCGCTGATCCGCGCCAGGACCGGCAACAAGAAGTCGCTGGATGACTTCGCCCGCACGTTCTTCGGCGTCAACGACGGCGAATGGAAAACACAGAACACCTACACCTTCGAGGACGTGGTGGCGACGCTCAATGGCGTGTATCCGCATGACTGGGCGAGCTTCCTGCGCACGCGGCTGGACGGCAAGAGCGGCCTGACCGGCGGCATCGAGGCCAGTGGCTGGAAGCTGGTGTTCAAGGACACGCCAAGCGCGTATGCCAAGGGCAATACCCGCGGCGGTGCCGACTTCGTGTATTCGCTGGGCCTGTCGATCGACAAGGACGGCAGCATTGGCGACGTGCGCTGGGACAGCCCGGCCTTCAATGCGGGCATCGGCAGCGGCACCACCGTTATCGCGGTCAACAGCCAGGCCTATACGAGCGACATACTGGAGGACGCGGTGAAGGTGGCCAAGGACGGCAAGGCACCCATCGAGTTGATGCTCAAGGAATTCGACCGTTACCGAACGGTCAACATCGATTACCACGGCGGCCTGCGCTATCCGCATCTTGAGCGAATCAAGGGCAAGCCCGATTACCTGACGCCGATTTTCACGGCACGCAAGTAAGTTTCCCTGTTCAGCGACATCAAAGGCCCATGGAGGTTAAGGTCGTGCCATGCGCAGCCTTAACCTGTTCGTTACGATGTGTGCCGCAAGCCTGATCGCAGGCTGCGCGGGTTCCGATACGCGGGCACAAGCGCCGCCGATGGCCGCTACCTCCTACAAGGCGCCAATGGCCCAGGCGCCTATTCCCGCACCCGCTCCGATTGGTCCGGGCTCTGCCCTGCAAGTGCTCGCCGAACTCGCCCCGGATGCTGATCCTGGTGTGCTGGCATTGGCGCTGGAGGCGCGCAGCTGCGCGTTGCGGCATGGCGACGCCGATGCGGACGCGCGAATGGCAGTCATCGATTATTCCCGGCCGTCCACCGAGAAGCGGTTGTGGGTCTTCGACCTCGCCAATGACCGATTGCTCCATCGTGAATATGTGACGCACGGATCGGGAAGCGGCGAAAATATTGCCAGACACTTCTCCAATATCGTAGGCAGCTACCAGACCAGCCTGGGTTTGTTCAGGACTGCGGAAACCTACGTGGGCGGCAAGGGTTACTCGCTGCGCATGGATGGGCTGGACCCGGGCTTCAACGATCACGCCCGCCAGCGCGCGATCGTCATGCACGGGGCGTGGTACGCCAACCCTGACCTGATCCGCAGCCAGGGCCGGCTTGGCCGCAGCCAGGGTTGCCCGGCGCTGCGTGAGCAGATCGCCAAGGTGGTCATCGACGACCTCAAGCAGCGCAACCTGGTGTTTGCCTACGCCGAGGACGCCACATGGTTGCAGCGTGGTCGCAGCTTTGCCTGCGATGGGCGCAGCGCCGCGCAGATCCTGGCGATGGGGCGCGAAGCGCAACCGCGCAGCCGCCGCGTCGCCAGTCTCAACGCGTCGTAAGCGATCGTAACGCGCGTAACGAAAAGCCCCGCTTTGGCGGGGCTTTCTACATGCATCTGCCGCTGGCCTGGGATTCACCGACCTTCGACCAGCACCTCAACGGTAGGCATGCCCGCATCGGCCACCGGTGTCGTGGCGCCAGCCGGCACTTCCGCCGGGGTCGCCATCTCACGCGGGTCCACGCGCATCATGCGTGCCTTGCGCCAGCCACCCCAGCGGTAATAAGCGGCTGACAGCAGCATCGAGGCCAGCGCACTAACGGGAAAACTCCACCAGATTGCATCCACTCCAATGCGCGGCTGCAGGATTTCGGCAAACGGCACCCGTACACCCCACAGGGCAAAACCGAGGATCAATAGCGGCGGAATGACTGCACCCGTGGCGCGAATCACGCCCGCCAATACGAACGTGACACCAAAGAACAGGAACGACCATACCGCGATGTGGTTGAGGTGGCGCGCGATATCCAGGGACGCGCTGCCATCAGGCAGGAACAGCGCAAGCGTGTAGCGGTCCAGCAGGATCAACGGCGCGATCAATGCGCCGGTGAGCAAAAAATTGAATCCGACCCCGCGCATGGCGACCGCATTCACCCGATCCCAACGTGCAGCCCCCACGTTTTGCGCCGCCATCGAAGAGCAGGCCGCGCCAATCGCCATGGCTGGCATCTGCACATAGGTCCACAGTTGCAGTGCCGCGCCATACGCGGCGGTGGTGTCGGTGCCGTGCTGGTTGACCATCGTCATCATCGCGATCATCGCCGCCGAAATCAGCACCATCTGCACGCTCATCGGCACGCCCTTGGTCACCAGCGCGCGCACGATCTGCCAGTCCGGGCGATACAGGTGGCGCTCGTGCCTGCTGATCCACAGCGGATGCTTCTTGTAGCGTAGCCACTGCACCAGGGCCGCAAGCCCGAGCAGGTTGGCGATCAGCGTGGCGGTCGCCGCGCCGGCGATGCCCATCTCCGGCAAAGGGCCGATGCCAAACAACAGCAGCGGGTTGAGCACGATGTCGAGGAGCACCACCAGCAGCAAAAAGCGGAAGGGCGTGCGCGCATCGCCAGCGCCGCGCAGGATCGCCGAGATGAAAGTGAAGGCGTAAAGGAAAGGCACCGCGAGGAAGATGATCTTGAGATAGGCATCCGCGAATGGCAGCGCCGTGGGCGGTGTTCCCATCCACGAGAGGATGTGCCGCGACAGCGGCAAGCCGGCCATCGAAACGATCACCGAAATCGCCAGGAAGACGGTCGCACTTGTACCGATGACACGGCGCGCTTCCGCCTCGTTGGTCCTGCCAATCGCTTGCCCAACCAGGATGGTCGCGGCCATGCCAAGCCCGAACACCGCGCCCAGCAGGAAAAACAGGATGTTGTTGGCGTTGGCGACCGCGGTCAGTGCTTCCTCGCCGAGGAAGCGTCCAACCCACATCGCGTTGACAGAGCCGTTGAGCGACTGCATGACATTGCCGCCGAGGATCGGCAGCGCGAACAGCAGCAAGCTACGTGCGATCGGACCTTCGGTCAGGTTGTGTTGCTGCAAGGCCATTGGATCGGATCGGATCGATTCGGGGAGAACGGCGTGGAAGCGTATCGGTGCACGTTTATAGGAAGCGTGAGAGCGCTCACATCTACCCTCAAGCCGCCTGCACGATAATCCGAATGGCGCTTGGTGTAGCGCGCGTGCTGATAGTCGGAGAGGAAGGCGACGCGCAGCGGCGGTCCCAACGCCGGGTCACCGCTTCACGCGTACGGCGTGTACGCTTGGCCCATGCAGGCATGCAGGACGCGCGCGATGAAGACCTGGTTGGTGGCATGTTCCAAGGGTGGCGTGGGCAAGAGCACGATCGCCACGCACTTGGCCGCAGAGGCGGCGGTGGCAGGGCTGAATGTTGCCCTTGTGGATGCCGACCCGCAGGGTTCGGCGACGCGCTGGTGTGAGCGGCGTGCGGGCATGGCCAGTGCGGTGTTGCCGATCGACGGCACCCGCAAGTCCTGGTCCAGGCAGATCCCCGAAGGCACCCAGCGGGTCATCGTGGATGCACCGGCGGGCGCAATGGAAGCTGCGCTGGAAGGCTTTCTGGATGTCGCCGACGCGGTAGTCGTGCCGATCCAGCCATCGGCATTGGATATCGAGGCCAGCATCCGTTTCATCGAATCGCTTGCCAGGCATCCACGGGTGCGCAAGGGCAAGTTGCGCGTGGGTCTGGTCGGCAATCGCCTGAAGCCGCAAACCAACGCCTCGCAACAGGCGCTGGAGATCCTGCGCAGCTGGCCGTTCCCGCTGGTGGCCGAACTCCGCGACAGCCAGGCCTACGTGGTGCTCACGGGGCTTGGGAAAAGCGTGTTCGATTATCACTCGGCGCAGATCCGCGAGCACCAGGCGGACTGGCAGCCGTTGCTGCATTGGTTACGCAAGGATTGAACGCTGCAGCGTAAGCTGCCTGAAAACCCACGAGGAGTTCCGATGAGGCAACTGATCCTGCTGCGCCACGCACATGCCGAACCCGCCGACGCGGGTCAGGACGACCGCCAGCGCGGACTGTCCGACACTGGCCGCGAGGAGGCGCAAGCGGCTGGCGCATGGCTGCGCGCGCACGCCATCGTGCCGGATCGGGTGCTGTACTCCAGCGCCGCCCGCACCAGGGAGACGTTCGAGGCATTGGGCGATGTGGGCGGTACGCCAGCCCGAGAGCTCGCGGCGATCTACGAAGCCAGCCCCGGCACCCTTGCGGCGTTGGTGGATGCCAACCTCGATTCAGAGCGCCTGCTGCTGGTCGGCCACAATCCCGGCCTGGAACAACTGGCGGCGCTGATGCACAGCGGCCAGAGCGGCGACTACCGCGGCATGCCGCCGGCGGGAATCGCGGTGCTCAGCCTACCGGCCGAGACCCACATCGAACCCGGCATCGCCACCCTGACCCAATTCTGGTGGCCGTGAACCGGTGACGGTCGGGCGTGGCCGTGTATGCGCGGCGCTGGCGCTGTTGTTGCTGGGCGGCTGCGCAACCTTGTCGACGCCGCAGCGCGCCGAGGCCACCCGCATTGCCGGTGCTGCGCGTTCAACCCAGGTCGATTGCACGACTGCGGATGCATGTGCGCTGGCCACGCCGCTGCGTGAACTGGAGCGGCGCGCTGCCGGCGAATCCACCAAAAACGCACCACGCCATTACGCCTTGTTGCTGGAAAAGGGCTCGGATGCCCTGCTGGCGCGAATTACCCTGATCCGCAGCGCGCGCCGCAGCATCGACCTGCAGACCTACATCTTCGACGAGGACGATTCCGCGCAGCTGGTGCTGGACGAATTGCAGGCTGCGGCCTTCCGCGGGGTCAAGGTGCGCCTGCTGCTGGACCAGCTGTCGGCGCTGGAGAAAGTGTCCACCCTGGCGGCGCTGTCGGCGCTGCACGTGAACTTCGAATTGAAGGTGTACAACCCCGTGCTCGACCGGGCGCAGCTGTCCATGCCGATGTACGTGGTGGCCGCGGCGTGCTGCTGGCGCACCCTCAACCGCCGCATGCACACCAAGCTGTTGCTGGTGGACAACGCCATCGGCATCACCGGAGGACGCAATTACCAGGACGATTACTACGACTGGGATGCTGCCTACAACTTCCGCGACCGCGACCTTTTGATCGCAGGACCGGTGGCGCGCGACATGGCGACCAACTTCGACGCGTTCTGGAATGCACCGCGTAGCGTGCCAGCCGAGCAGCTGAGCGATGTCGCCGGTTATCTGCGTTTGCACGGTGCGCCGCCAGCGCCACACCAGCCTTATCGGAATCCCGAGCGGGTGCAGGCGCTGCTGGCCGAAGTCGATGACCAGACCGTCATCCACGAGCGCTTCGTGGCGCCCGCATTGGCGGTGACGGGCGTGCAGTTCATCGGCGACCTGCCGGCCAAGCATCGCGAGACTGGGTCGGGCGAGGACGCCGCGCTCGCTTCGGACGTGCTGCAGCAGCTGATCGCCTCCGCGCAGGACGAAGTGCTGCTGCAGACGCCCTACCTGGTGCTGTCC
The DNA here is from genome assembly GCA_038235795.1 of Lysobacterales bacterium. Classification (GTDB taxonomy): domain Bacteria; phylum Pseudomonadota; class Gammaproteobacteria; order Xanthomonadales; family Xanthomonadaceae; genus Thermomonas. The sequence goes on from JBBSTP010000031.1 coordinate 11,381, forward strand.
AAGCCGGCCCAGCACATCTTCCGAACCCTGCAGCGGCAGGCCGAGCCACCACGCGTGCGGGTCTCGACGAATAGCCTGGCGTCGACCGACGCCTTCATCACGTATGCGATCTCCTACAAATACAAGCGCCGCTACCTGCGTGATTTCGGTTTCGAGATTCACGAGTTCAAGCCATTCCCGGCCGAGACCCCGTTCGAACTGGGCGCGACCGGCGCCCACCTGGCGGCCCTCGACGTCAGCGAAACCGTACCTGACTCGCGCCGCGTTAGCCGCCGCGAACGCCGGCTGGCGCAACGGGGACTGCGTAGCGATCCGGGCGCCGAAGGAGCCGGATTACGTTCCATGTTCGGCTCCGGCGCGCTACCGGTGCGGCTCAAGCGCGCCGGCATCCGCATTGGCCTGCACGCCAAGTCGATGGTCGTGGACGGCCGTGTCGGGGTGGTCGGCACCCACAACTTCGATCCGCGCGGTGACACCTACAACACCGAAAGCGCGGTGATCATTGCCGACCCTGCGTTCGCGCAATTGCTTGCGGCCAGTATCCGCCGCGACATGGAGCCGGGGAATGCATGGGTAATCGGGCGCCGTGATCCCTCGCCGATCCTGCCCGGGATCGAGTTCACCCTGGCGCGGATCTCCGAGCGCCTGCCGATCTTCGACCTGTGGCCGATCAGGTACGCGACCAGTTACGAGTTCAAGCCCGGCCCTGGTTGCATCCCGCCGCCTTCACCGTTTGCCGACGACTTCCGCCGCTGCCACACGCCGGTGGGTGACTTCCCGGAAGTGGAACTCGGCCTGAAATTGCTCGGCGTGCGCCTGTTCACGGCGTTCGGCTCCGGCTTGGCGCCCATCCTGTAGCGCCACCCCGTAACGAGATCCTCCAGCGATTGCTGCGCGGTGCGTGATAGTGATCGACTTGGAGGTCCCAACGTACTTTCCGGGCAGCAGCGGCCACATGCTGTCCGACGCATGCCCCGGACGGTCCGGATCGTGTTTCCGGATTGACGCACAGCGGTCCGCGGCCTAGGCTTCGCTTCTCATTGCGCGCGCCGGATGCCCCATGTCGATCACTCTGAACTTCGAACTCAACGATCATGACCTTGCCCATTTCACCCAGGCCATGGAGCGATCGAAAAAAGCCGCCGAGGGCAAGAGCACCGAGGAGATCGTCGGCTGCGCGGTGGGCTTGCTTGCGGATGCGCAGAAAGTGCACATCCCGGATTTCATCAAGACCCGCCTGTTGCGCCTGGACGACATGATCGCGATGGTGCGCGACGAGGCGTGGGCCCTGCCGCAAGAGGATCGGGACCGCGTGCTGTCCGCGCTGGTGTATTTCTGCGACCCGGACGACGTGATCCCGGACAATATCGAGGTGCTGGGTTTCCTCGATGACGCGGTGATGATCGAGCTGTCGGTGCGTGACCTGAAGCACGAACTCGACGCCTATGACGATTTTTGCGACTACCGCGCCCACGAGGCCGCGCGCCGCGGCGCGGAGCCGTCCACGCTGGGTCGCACTGACTGGCTGGACAGCCGCCGCGAGGAACTGATGGACCGCATGCACCAGCGCCGCGAGCGGGACTTCGGCACGGGCTATGGCGGTAGCAGCGGTTATTCGCGTAGTGGCTCGTCACTGCGTGGTGGCTTTGCCGACCGCGGCTGGCGTCCCGGCGTTTTCAAGTGGTAGTAGCGGATGCGGGTTGACGCGGAATCCCGGGGTTGGCCGGAAGGGGCCAGCCTTGAAACCCTGAACGCGCGTTCGGCCGGGACCCTGATGCAATCGCTGGGGATCGAGTTCACCGAACTCGGCCCGGCCTACCTGCGCGCCACCATGCCGGTGGATGCGCGCACCCACCAGCCGTATGGCCTGTTGCATGGCGGCGCTTCGGTCGCGCTGGCCGAAACCCTGGGCAGCAGTGCCGGCATGATGATGGCCGGCGGCAATGCCGTGGTCGGGCTGGAGATCAACGCCAACCACTTGCGGGCGGTGCGTTCGGGCCTGGTCACCGGCACCGCGCGCCCGCTGCACCTTGGTCGCAGCACCCAGGTCTGGGAAATCCGCATCGAGGACGATGCCACGCGCCTGGTGTGCATCAGCCGGATCACCCTGGCCGTATTGCCGCAGCCGCCCGGCTGAGCGGATTTCGAATTGCAGCACTAGTGGCATCGATTATGGTGCGGCCATGAGCATGACCCCCAGCATCAGCGAACGCGTGTTGCGTGCCTGGCGCTACCTGTACCGGCTGCCGATGCTGGCTTGGCATGTACTGGTGCACCTGCCGGTGCTGCTGTTGCTGATTGCCATCGGTGATGCCAGCGGTACGCGCATTGCCCATGCCGCACTGGGTTGGTGGGCGCGCGGTCTGCTGTGGGTATTCGGTATGCGCGTGCGTTGCGAGGGCACGCCGCTGGCCGGCGGCACCATGTTCGTCGCCAACCACGTCAGCTGGGTCGACATCGTTGCGTTGCATTCGCAGCACATGATGGGTTTCATCGCCAAACACGAAATCCGCGGCTGGCCGGTGATCGGCTGGCTGACCACGCACGCGGAAACCATCTACCTGCGGCGTGGCAATGCCGATTCGCTGGGTGGGGTGATGGGGGAAATGACCGCGCGTCTGCGCGCCGGTCGCGCGGTGGCGGCGTTCCCGGAAGGCGGCACGCGCGATGGGCACGCACTGGGCACGTTGCATGCACGCATCTTTGGCGCGGCGGTGGCGGCCGATGCGCCGGTGCAGCCGGTGGCGCTGTGCTACGGCGTGCGCTGCGAAGCCCAATCGATCGTTGCATTCGCACACAAGGAGAGTTTCCTGGCCAATTTTGTGCGACTGCTTGGTGAGCCTTCGCGGCCGGCGCGGGTGTGCTTTCTTGAGCCGATCCTGCACACCGAGCAGGAGGGCCGTCGCGGCATCGCCGAACTCGCACGAGCGCGGATCCAGCAAGCGATGCAGCACGCGTGAATAACACCAAGGCCCGCCTCATCATCAGTGCCTATCGCGCGCCCGGCTGGTTGCGCAATCCGCATGTGCAAACGTTGCTGGGCAGCAGTCCGGCGCGGGGGGTAATGGGCGCGCGCGCGCTGCGCAGGCTGGGTGCGGTGCATGAAGAGCATCTGATCGATGCCGGCGATGACGTCCGCCTGCATGGGGTGCACAGCAGCATTCCCGGGCGCACGTCGCGTGGCCTCGCCCTGCTCCTGCACGGCTGGGAAGGCAGCGCGGAATCGGGCTATATGCGCCTGACCTGCGCGCGCCTGCTGGAACGCGGTTTCGACGTATTCCGGCTGAACTTCCGCGACCACGGCCCTACCCATCACCTCAACGAGGAACTGTTTCATTCCAACCGACTGGAGGAAGTGCTGCAAGCCGCGCTGACGATTTCACGGCGCTGGCCGCTTCCGCTGGGGCAGCCCATGGTCGTGGCCGGATATTCGCTCGGTGGAAATTTTGCGTTGCGCGTGGCGCTGCACGCACCGCGTGTGGGCCTGCAACTGGCGCGGGTGGCGGCGGTGTGCCCGGCGCTCGATCCCGAAC
>JBBSTP010000032.1:0-14767 GCA_038235795.1 Lysobacterales bacterium
CGGGTAGCCGATCTCGCGGGCATGCACCAGGGCTTCTTCTTCGCTACGGGCAGTTCGGTTCGGCGGCTGCAGCAGGCCCAGCCGGGTGACAAGTTGCTGGAAGCGCTCGCGATCCTCGGCCAGGTCGATGGATTCCGGCGAGGTGCCGATGATCGGCACGCCATTGGCTTCAAGTGCCTTGGCCAGTTTCAGCGGCGTCTGCCCGCCGTACTGCACGATCACGCCATATGGTTTCTCCAGTTCGACGATTTCCAGCACGTCTTCCAGTGTTAGCGGTTCGAAATACAGGCGATCAGACGTGTCGTAGTCGGTCGACACGGTTTCCGGGTTGCAGTTGACCATGATGGTCTCGTAGCCGTCTTCGCGCAGTGCCAGCGCGGCATGCACGCAGCAGTAGTCGAACTCGATGCCCTGGCCGATCCGATTCGGGCCGCCTCCCAGCACCATGATCTTCTTGCGATCGGTCGGCTGCGCTTCGCACTCGTCCTCGTAAGTCGAATACAGGTAGGCGGTGGTGGTCGCGAATTCGGCCGCGCAGCTGTCCACCCGCTTGTACACCGGGCGCACGCCAAAGGCCTTGCGCAGGGCGCGCACCGCCGACTCGTTGGTGCCGGTCAGCTGGGCGATACGGATGTCAGAGAACCCCTTGCGCTTGAGCGAACGCAGGCGCGCCGCGTTCAGGCCGTCGAGGCCACGATGGGCGACATCCACCTCGGCATCAACGAGTTCTTCGATCTGGTCGAGGAACCACGGGTCGACGAACGACAGCGCGTGCACGTCCTCCACGCTCATGCCCGCGCGGAACGCATCAGCCAGATAGAAGATGCGTTCCGGGCCGGGTTCCTTCATCTCGCGGCGTAGCGTGGCGAGGTCATCTTCGTCGGTCAGGTTGAGGCCGGTCGGATCCAGTCCGACCTTGCCCGTTTCAAGTCCGCGCAGCGCTTTTTGCAGCGACTCCTGGAAGGTGCGGCCAATTGCCATCACCTCGCCCACAGACTTCATCTGGGTGGTCAGGCGCGCGTCGGCGGTCGGGAACTTCTCGAAGGCGAAGCGCGGAATCTTGGTGACCACGTAGTCGATCGAAGGCTCGAAGCTCGCCGGCGTCTTGCCACCGGTGATCTCGTTCTTGAGCTCATCCAGGGTGTAGCCGACTGCGAGCTTGGCGGCGACCTTGGCGATCGGAAAACCCGTGGCCTTCGACGCCAGCGCGGACGAACGCGACACCCGCGGATTCATTTCGATCACGACCACGCGGCCGGTGCTGGCATTGATGCCGAACTGCACATTGCTGCCGCCGGTATCCACGCCGATCTTGCGCAGCACCGCAATCGAGGCATTTCGCAGGCGCTGGTATTCCTTGTCGGTCAGGGTCTGAGCGGGCGCCACGGTAATGGAGTCGCCGGTATGCACGCCCATCGGATCGAAGTTTTCGATGCTGCACACGATGATGCAGTTGTCCGCGGTGTCGCGGACAACCTCCATCTCGAATTCCTTCCAGCCCAGCACCGATTCCTCGACCAGTACTTCACCGGTGGGTGACAGCTCCAGGCCGCGGTTGACGATCTCGATCAATTCCTCGCGGTTGTAGGCAATGCCGCCACCACTGCCGCCGAGGGTGAAGCTGGGCCGGATGATCGTGGGGTAACCCACCCGGGTCTGGATGTCGAGCGCCTGTTCCAGCGAGCGCGCGACCTCGGCTTTCGGGCACTCCAGCCCGATTTCGGCCATCGCCACGCGGAACAACTCACGATCCTCGGCCATCAGGATCGCCTCGCGCTTGGCGCCGATCAGTTCGACGCCGTATTTCTCCAGCACGCCGTTGTCGGCCAGGTCCAGCGCACAGTTGAGTGCGGTCTGGCCGCCCATGGTCGGCAGCAGCGCCTCGGGCTTTTCCTTGGCGATGATGCGTTCGACCGTCTGCCAGTTGATCGGCTCGATGTATACCGCGTCGGCCATGTCCGGGTCGGTCATGATGGTGGCCGGGTTGCTGTTGACCAGCACGACCCTGTAACCCTCGTCGCGCAGCGCCTTGCAGGCCTGTGCGCCTGAATAGTCGAACTCGCAGGCCTGGCCGATCACGATCGGGCCCGCGCCGATGATCATGATGGTCTGGATGTCGGTGCGCTTTGGCATGTCAGTAGTTCTCCACGCGCGCGTTTTCCATCACCGCGATGAAACGATCGAATAGGGGCGCCACGTCATGCGGGCCGGGGCTGGCTTCGGGATGTCCCTGAAAACTGAAAGCCGGGGCGTCGGTGATGGCGATGCCCTGGTTGGTTTCGTCGAACAGCGAACGATGGGTGACCCGCGCATTCGCCGGAAGACTGGCTTCGTCAAGACAGAAGCCGTGATTTTGCGATGTGATCATGACGCGCCCGCAGGATCCCTCCGTCGCGCCGATATCGATCACTGGATGATTGGCACCATGGTGGCCGTGCGCCATCTTCATGCTACGTGCGCCGACCGCCAGGCCGAGCAACTGATGGCCCAGGCAGATGCCGTAGATGGGTACCTGCGCCGCCAGTAGCTCGCGGATCGCGGCGATCGCGTAATCGCAGGGCGCCGGATCACCCGGCCCATTGGACAGGAACACGCCATCGGGTTGCATCGCCAGCACTTCGGCGGCAGGCGTCTGCGCCGGCACCACGGTGACCGCGCAGCCGCGCTCGACGAGCATGCGCAGGATATTGCGTTTGACGCCGAAATCGTAGGCCACGACCTTGAACTTCGGTTCGACATGCAGCCACTCGCCGGTGTCCAGATCCAGTTGGCCATCGCGCCATTCGTAGGTCTCGGTCGTACTGACGACTTTGGCCAGATCCATGCCAGCCAGGCCAGGGAACTTGCGCGCAGCTTCGATCGCCTTGTCGGCATCCAGTCGCTCGCCAGCTGTGGTACCTGCCAGCAGCGCGCCGTTCTGGGAACCGCGATCACGCAGCATCCGCGTCAGCTTGCGGGTGTCGATGTCGGCGATGGCGACAATGCCACGTGCCTGCAGCCATTCCGGCAGCGCCACCTGGCTGCGCCAGTTGCTCGGTCTGCGCGGTACGTCGCGCACGATCAGACCGGCGGCCCAGACCTTGTCGGCTTCGTTGTCCTGGTCGGTGCAGCCGGTATTGCCGATATGCGGATAGGTCAGGGTCACCAACTGCCGCGCGTAGGACGGGTCAGTGAGGATTTCCTGGTAGCCAGTCATGGCGGTGTTGAACACCACTTCGCCCACGGACAGGCCGGCTGCGCCCACGGAACGGCCCTCGAAGACCGTGCCGTCTTCAAGCGCGAGGAGTGCGGGTATGGTCAAAAGCGTCGCCCTGCGTCAGGTTGCAAGAAAGCGCCGGAGCGGCATCGGCCGGTTCGGAGCGTTGGGGATCAGGCGAGCGGGAATTGTACGGGGGGCGAAGGCGTTTCGCCAGTTTCAGCCGAGCAGATCGCGAACCCGGTACTGACCCGGCGACCTGCCATGCAGCATGTGGGCCACGTGCAGCGCGCCGCGCGCGAAAATGTCGCGGTCGGTTGCACGATGCACCAGCTCGATGCGTTCGCCGGACGTCGTGAAATGCACGCTGTGCTCGCCGACGATGTCACCCGCGCGAATCGAGGCGATCCGCGGCGCTGCGCCATCCTGCGCTGCGGCCGTTCCCAGGGTCAGCGCGGTTCCGGATGGCGCATCCACCTTGTGCACATGGTGGGCCTCGATGATGTCGCAGTCCCAGTCCGGCAACGCACGGGCGGTGCGTTCAACCAATTCATGCAGGATCGCAACGCCAAGGCTGAAATTGGATGCCCAAGTCACCGCGATGGACTGTGAAGCCGCTTCCAGCGCAGCGTGCTGGGCCTCCGACAAACCCGTCGTGCCTGAGACCAAGGGCGCTTGGCGCGCGACGCACAGCGCAAGAATCGCGTCGAAGCCCTGCGGCTGGCTGAAGTCGATCGCGACATCGAACGTCGGCACCCCCGGCAGTTCCGATGTACTAAAACGTGGCACGCCGTCCACCACGCGCGCGGCCACAGCGCGGGAGATTGCGCCCGTAGGCGTACAGTTCGGCGCCTCCGCGCAGAGCCGCAACAGGGCCTGACCCATGCGGCCGTTCGCACCATGGATCAGCAGTCGAAGTCCATTTTCCATCGCAGCAGGCTAGCTGCCAAGGCGCGCAGCGACAAGCGGTCGCATTGACGGCGGCGCTAGCTGGCACTGGACTTGAGGCGACCCGCGACCTGGTGCATGGCGTCGTCGAAAATGCTATCTCCCTCGCGCACGGAGACCTTGCCGAGCTTGGCCATCGCCGCCAGTTCTCCCACCGACGCCACCAGAACGCGGATGCCGCGGCGGTTGACCAACAACAGACGCCCGGAGATCGGACTGATCCACGATACCTTGACGGGCTCGACGCGCTCGGCCGATGTTTGCAGCTGGATCCAGCTGCCGATTTGCAGTTTGCGCATCCGCCCCAATACGGTAGCGTCGAAATCAAGCGTGTCGGTGCCGGCGATCACTTCCAGGATCGGTTCCCGTTCCGTCTGCTGGATCGGCTCCACCACGATCACCTGCTCCGGCAGGCGGATGGCGATGTCGGTGGCGCGCTCGCCACCGGCAAGACGGGCCAACGCGTTTCGCAACGAATCGATGGCAGCCTCTGCCGCTTGTCCGGTGCAACCGGAACTCACCAGGATAGCTTCGAATGCCGCACTCGACAGCGCAGGCAGTTCTTCCAGCGGCGTGCGCAGTTCGGCGTAGTCAAAGGCCAGCAGCAATTCGTCCACCGCGCGCATTGCCTCATCATGGCGGGGCGAGCCATGGCCATCGCGAAGCACGACCTGGGTCAGGTGGTGAGAGGTGTAGCGGGTCAGGAACTCGTCCATCACCGCGGGCAACTCGCGCTCGCCGCGATGCTGGGCCAGTTCCGCATTGACCGCGCTGCGCGACTGGTCGAGGCGCTCGCGCCCGCGTTGGCCTTCGGCCGCGCGCTTCTCGGCAAGTTCGAATCGCTTGCGATGCTGCGCCATGTACGCGCGCAATTCCTGCTCCAGCGTCTCGAAGATCGCCACGTCTTCATTGAATTCGCCGACAAGGCGCTCGATGGTGCTGTCCACGCGCCCGAGGAGTTCTCGCTCCTGCGGTGCTTCGCCGTGGTTGCCTTCGCAGGCCTCCGCGACGGTGTTCAACAGGCGCCGCGCCGGGTGGTCCTTGAACAGGAACAGCCGGCGATCCTTTACCGCGACCTTGACGTAAGGCACCAGCATCCGACCGATCTTGCGGCGGGTATCGATATCGAACTGCGGGCCATCAAGCAGCACGTCGAACAGCAGCGCGACCAGGTCGACCGCGTCTTCGTCCAAGCCGTCCAGGTGCAGGTTGTCGCTGTTGACGCCCAGCTTGCGGGCGCCCTGCACGACTTCCTGACGCAACTGCGCCGCGAGCGGCGCTTCGTCGGCTCCGGATGTTCGTTGCAACTGCTGCAGGGTTGCAGGCAGGTCACGCTGCAACAATGTCAGGATCGAAAGCAGCTCCGTTGAATTGAGGGTCTGGATCGGGCCGGTGCCTGTTTGGCCATGCAGCGCAGGACCCATCGACGTGCGCCAGCCTTGGAGCAACCCAAGCAGATTGGTGAACATCGCCTGGTCGGCCGGGCTGCCCTGCCCGGTGCCATGACCGTAACCCGCGCCATCCCCTTCGCTCATCCCCTCGCCAGTGCCCGCCCAATGGCCACCGCCGCGAGCGCCATCGTGCGCAGCGTTGCCCATCGACTGGCCAGCGGCCGCCACATGCATGGGTTCGACCCTGGCGGTCGATCTCAGGTCCGGCAGCACTCCGGCAGCGACCAGCAGGGTATTGATGCGCTCATAGGCGTGAGCAAGCGCGGTTGCAAGCTCCCGCTCGAAGAACTTGAAGATCACGATGCGGACGGCCGCATCCAGGTCTTGCTCACCAACCGCGTTGCGCATCGCAGCGGCGATGAAGGTGGGCGTCAGCGGGTTGTCGGCCGCCTGCAGGTTTTCACGGCCGGTGAGATCGCCGATACGCTTGGCCAGCAGCTCAAGGCTGGGCGCATGCATGCGCGCCAGGCTTTCGGCCAGCTGCTCATTGGCCAGTTGCTCTTCCAGGCCGTCCTCGGACAGCAGGGTCAGCGCGGATTGCAATGACTGCGACGTGCTGCGCGGATCGCGCAAGCTGCGGAACCCGGCGATCACCGCCTGTTCGAAACGCCGCCCGATCTGCCCGCGAATCCGGCGCAGGTCACGCAATGCGGTCAAGCCGAGGGTATCGTCGCCGGACTGGCTGCGATCGAACAGATAGTCGTCGACCCTGCCCAAGGCACGATCCAATGCCGGCAGCACCCGTTCAAGCGTCTGTTTCTGCAGAGCATCAAGCAACAAGCCGGGATCAGTACGACCGGCATCGGCGAACTCGGTGGGCGTCCGGGATGACATTGCAGAACCTGAATGGGGTCTATGACACGGCACAGACTACGCGCCTGATCGTCACTCAAAAGGTGACGTGCGTCATGTTTCCGGGCATTGCCTTCGCCTTCAGTGGCTGGCTGGAAAACTACGCTACGACACCATTCGATCCCAGAAACCCCTGACCCCATCAAGAAAGGTGCTGGCCTTTGGCGAATGACGGCGGGCACCCTCACCCACGAACGTCTCCTCGAATTTTTCAAGCAGGTCGCGCTGTTCTGCGGTCAGGTTAACCGGCGTTTCGACCACGACCTTGCAGTAGAGGTCACCGGTCGAGCGGCTGCGCACCGACTTCACGCCCTTGTCGCGCAGCCGGAACACCCGGCCGGTCTGGGTTTCGATGGGGATGCGCAATTCGACTTCGCCCCCCAAGGTCGGTACCCGCGTGATGTCGCCCAGCGCCGCTTGGGAAATACGGATCGGGACGTCGCAATGCAGGTCATCGCCATCGCGCTCGAAGATGGCATGCGGGCGCACCCGCACCTCCACGTACAGGTCGCCTGGTGGGGTGCCTGCCGGGCCGGCCTCGCCCTCCCCGGCCAGGCGGATGCGATCGCCGTTGTCGACGCCAGCAGGGATCTTGACCGACAGCGTCTTGTCTTCCTCCACACGGCCTGCGCCGTCGCAGCTGGGACACGGATTGGCAAGGGTCTTGCCAGTGCCGCCGCAGTGGGGGCAGGCATGCTGCATCTGGAACATGCCGCGCTGCATGCGCACTTGGCCGTGGCCGTGGCAGGTGCTGCATGTCTCGATCTTGCCATCGGCGGAACCACTGCCCTTGCACGGCTCGCACGGCGCCATGCTGGGAATTTCGATGCGCTTTTCGATGCCGGCCACGGCTTCTTCGAGGTCAAGCTCCATCACGTAACCGACATCGGCACCGCGACGCGGGCCCTGGCGACCGCCGCCACCCCCGAAGATGTTGCCGAAGATGTCGCCGAAGATGTCGCCAACATCATGGAATCCCGGACCCGGACCGGCATTGCCACCGCCCATCCCGTGTTCGAATGCGGCATGGCCATGCTGGTCGTACATGCGGCGCTTGCCGCCATCGGACAGGACTTCGTAGGCTTCCTTGCATTCCTTGAAGGTCGCCTCGGCGTTCTTGTCGCCCGGATTGCGGTCCGGGTGGTGCTTCATCGCCTGGCGTCGATAGGCCTTCTTCAGCTCATCGGCGCCGGCATTGCGGGCCACGCCCAGCACATCGTAGTAGTCGCGTTTACTCATCGGGCCTGTCTGCATGCTTCACCGGAACGTCCAAGACAACGGGCAGGTCCAGCCTGCCCGTCGTGTGCCACGATCCTGTCGGATCAGGCCTTGTTTTCGCCGTCGCCTGCGTCGTCCTTGACCTCGGTGAACTCGGCGTCAACCACGTCCTCACTGGCAGGCTGCGCACCGGCATCGCTTCCCTCGGGAGCTTGCTGGCCGGCGGCCGCCACTGCCGCAAACACCGCCTGCCCGGCATCTTCCAGGGCCTTGGCCTTGGCCTCGATCTGTACCTTGTCGTCGCCCTTGATCGCCGATTCAAGTTCGGCGATCGCGCCCTCGGCTCGGCCGATCAGGTCGCCCGGCACCTTGTCGCCGTTGTCCTTGATTGCGCTGCGGGTGGCGTGGATCAGGCCATCAGCATGGTTGCGCGCAGTGACCAGCTCGTGGAAGCGCTTGTCTTCCTCGCGGTTGGCTTCGGCATCGGCAACCATCCGCTGGATTTCGTCGTCCGACAGGCCCGAACCCGCCTTGATCTCGACCTTCTGTTCCTTGCCGGTCTTCTTGTCCTTGGCGCTGACGTGAAGGATGCCGTTGGCATCGATGTCGAAGCTGACTTCAACCTGCGGCTGGCCGCGCGGTGAGGACTCGATGCCGGTGAGGTCGAACTTGGCCAGCGACTTGTTGTAGCGGGCCTGTTCGCGCTCGCCCTGCAACACATGCACGGTGACCGCGGTCTGGTTGTCCTCGGCGGTGCTGAAGGTCTGCGCGGCCTTGGTCGGGATGGTGGTGTTCTTCTCGATGATCTTGGTGAACACGCCGCCCATGGTTTCGATGCCCAGGCTCAACGGTGTCACGTCCAGCAGCAGCACGTCCTTGACGTCGCCCTGCAGCACTCCACCCTGGATCGCAGCGCCCACGGCCACGGCTTCGTCCGGGTTGACGTCCTTGCGCGGCTCCTTGCCGAAGAACTCGGTCACTGCCTGCTGAACCTTCGGCATGCGAGTCTGGCCGCCGACCAGGATCACCTCATTGATGTCACTGGCGCGCAGGCCGGCGTCGTTCAATGCGGTGCGGCACGGTTCGATCGTCTTCTTGATCAAATCCTCCACCAGCGCTTCGAGCTTGGCCCGGGTCAGCTTGATGTTGAGGTGCTTCGGGCCGCTGGCATCGGCAGTCACGTACGGCAGGTTGACTTCGGTGTGCTGCGCACTGGAAAGCTCGATCTTGGCGCGCTCCGCGGCATCTTTAAGGCGCTGCAGCGCGAGTGGATCCTTGAGCAGGTCGATGCCTTGCTCCTTGTTGAACTCCTCGACCAGGTAGTCAATCACGCGCTTGTCGAAGTCCTCGCCACCGAGGAAGGTGTCACCGTTGGTGGCCAGCACCTCGAACTGTTTTTCGCCGTCGATGTTGGCGATTTCAATGATCGACACGTCAAACGTGCCGCCGCCGAGGTCGTACACGGCGATCTTGCGATCCTTGACGTCGCCCTTGTCCAGTCCATAGGCCAGCGCGGCCGCGGTTGGCTCGTTGATGATGCGCTTGACCTCGAGCCCGGCGATCTTCCCCGCGTCCTTGGTCGCCTGGCGCTGGCTGTCGTTGAAGTAAGCCGGCACCGTGATCACCGCTTCGGTCACGGGCTCACCGAGATAGGCCTCGGCGGTCTTCTTCATCTTTTCAAGGATCTTGGCGGACACTTCCTGCGCGGCCATCCGCTTGCCGTCGGTCATTTCCACCCAGGCGTCGCCATTGTCATGCGCGGTGATCGCGTAGGGCACCATGTCCAGATCCTTCTGGACCTCGGCGTCGCTGAACTTGCGCCCGATCAGGCGCTTGACGGCATAAAAGGTGTTCTTCGGATTGGTGACGGCCTGGCGCTTGGCCGAAGCGCCAACCAGGACTTCGCCGTCCTTGGTCCACGCCACGACCGACGGCGTGGTGCGGTCGCCTTCGCTGTTCTCGATGACGCGCGCCTTGCCGCCTTCCATGACCGCCACGCAGGAATTGGTGGTACCCAGGTCGATGCCGATGATCTTGCCCATGTGTATGTCCTCTGTATCTCGGGAGTCGGGGGCGCGATGCGCCGATGTTCGAAATGTGGGGGCCGCTGGCGTGGGTTCAAGTCCCGAGCCAGCGCCTATTCAGTCGTGTTTGGCGACAACCACCAGCGCAGGGCGCAACAGGCGCTCATTCAAGACATAGCCTTTCTGGAAGGTCTGCGCGACCGCGCCGGGCGCGATGCCTTCGGCATCGATCATGCTCATCGCCTGGTGGCGTTCCGGATCGAACGCGTCGCCCGAAGCCGGGGCAACTGTCACCAGCCCATTGATCTCCGCGACGCGGATCAACTGGCGTTGGGTCAGCTCCAGACCCGCGCGCAGCGGGTCGTCGGCGGGCGCATTGGCCAGCCCAGCCTCCAGACTGTCCAGCACCGGCAGCAGGTCGCCAAGCAGGCGTTCGTTGGCAAACTTGCGCGCGTTGTCCAGCTCACGGGCCATGCGCTTGCGCTGGTTGTCGAGGTCGGCGCGCTCCAGCAGGGACTGCGCCGTCAGTTGCTCGAGCTCGGCGCGCAACGCCTCTACTTCATCGATCGGCTGCGCGTCGTCGGCCGTTTCCACGTCGGATATGGGGTCTTTGTTCACGGGGGTCATGGTTGCCCTGGTCGAAGGCGGCGAACTGCCGCGTCGGTCAGGCAATGGGGGCTCAAGCTGGCCGATTCAAGGCAAATCGACTCGGGAGCCGGCATCAGTTGCCGCCCCGAGCGCGGCCGCGTCGCTTCCACCGCCGCAATGGCACAGTCTTAAGCCAGGTCATGTCCGGGTTGTAAGCGCCACTTTGCCTACTCGGCAAGCGGACAGGTTCCAAGCAGTCCACGTCCAGGCAAGCCAAGCGGCGAGCGCTATCGATGTAGCCTCTCCAACAGGCACAATGCGCGGCGATGCTGACCCGTCTTTCCATTCGTGATTTTGCCGTTGTCGCCCAGGCCGAGCTGCAATTCGGGACCGGCCTGACCGTGATCTCCGGCGAGACCGGCGCCGGCAAGTCCTTGCTGGTCGACGCGCTCGGCTTCCTGTGCGGCGCCCGCGCCGATTCCGGCAGCGTCCGTCATGGCGCGCAACGCGCGGAACTGGCCGCGGAGTTTTCTCTGGTCGATGCACCTGTCGCCATGGATTGGCTACGCGAGAACGAGCTCGACAACGACGATGAGCCCTGCCAGTTGCGCCGGACCCTGCGCGCCGATGGCGGCTCCAAGGCCTGGATCAATGGCCGCACCGCCACGCTGGCGCAACTTGCCGAATTGACGGCGCTGCTGGTGGAAATCCACGGCCAACACGAGCAACAAGCCCTGTTGTCGCGGCCTACCCAGACGGTCCTGCTGGATGCGCATGCGCGTCACCTCGAACGTTTGGGCGCAACCCGCGACAGCGCCGTGCATTGGCGCACGTTGCGGGACGAACGTGATGCCCTGCTCGCCCGTGGTGATGTCGGCGAACGCCGTGCCTGGCTGCAGCACCAGTTGCAGGAATTGCAGGCCGAGACCCTTGGCGCAGATGCACTCGCCGAGATCGACCGCAGCCATCGCCGGCATGCGCATGCAGCCTCGCTGATCGCCGCATGCGAGCAGGCGTTGCAGCAACTGACCGGCGACGATGCACTGCCAAGCCGGTTGCAACAGCTGCGCGCGGCCCTGCAACGCGAGGCCAGCCACGAACCGCGGCTCACCGACGTCGATGCGATGCTCGACTCGGCGGCGATCCAGATGGATGAAGCGCTGTCCCTGCTCGATCGCATCCGCGACGACCTCGACGTGGACCCGGATGCGATGGTTGAACTTGAGCGTCAGCTGACGCGAATACAGGACCTGGCGCGCAAGCATCGCTTGCGTGTCGACCAGTTGGCCGCGCATCGGGATGCACTCGCTGAGGAACTGGGCTCGCTGGACGATGCGGGGGAGCGCCTTGAGCAGCTGGAACACGCGATCGATGCTGCGTTTGCCGGGTGGCGTAACGCCGCTGCTGCGTTGAGCGCTTCACGCCTGCGAGCGGGAAACGCGCTTGCAGCGGAAGTGTCGGCGCTGATCGCCGCACTGGGCATGGACGGCGGACGCTTCGAGGTCACGCTTGATCCGAATAGCGATGTCACCACGCCCGACCCGAACGGCGCGGAACGCGCCGACTTCCTGGTCAGCGCCAACGCCGGCCAGCCACCGCGGCCGCTGCGCAGGGTCGCTTCAGGCGGGGAGCTGTCACGTATTTCGCTGGCGATCGAGGTCGCCATGCAGGGGTTGGACCCGGTGCCGACCATGGTCTTCGACGAGGTCGACGCCGGCATCGGCGGTGCGGTCGCCGCGGCGGTGGGCGCCCGGCTGCGCGCGCTTGGCGACGACGGGCGGCAGGTGCTGTGCGTCACCCACCAGCCGCAGGTTGCCGCCGCCGGTCACGCGCAATACCGGGTCAGCAAGGCCGCAGTGGGAGGCATCACCCAGTCATCGGTCGAGCGCCTCGACGCGCGCGGCCGCATCGAAGAGATCGCGCGCATGCTGGGCGGCGCGACCGTCACTGCCGAGGCCGAATCTGCGGCAAAACGGCTGCTGCAGGGCGATTAGAGCTGCTGCACCCGCTTGGATGGGACCCGGATGTCCCTAACGTTTCTTGCGCACGTACATCACCAGTGCATGGTCCTCGATCTCATAGCCATGCTCGGCGGCGATTTCGTGCTGCAGGGTCTCGATCGCGTCATTCTGGAACTCGATCACCTTGCCGGTATCGACATCGACCATGTGGTCGTGATGTTCGCCGCGGTCGAGCTCGTACACCGCATGGCCGCCCTCGAAGTTATGCTTGAGCACCAAGCCCGCGGTTTCGAACTGGGTCAGGACGCGATAGATCGTGGCAAGGCCAATCTCCTCGCCGTCACCCAGCAGTTGACGGTAAATGTCTTCGGCTGTCATGTGCCGCGGCTTGGTCTGCTCAAGCAACTGCAGGATCCGCATGCGCGGATGCGTCACCTTGAGGCCGGCCTTGCGTAGATCCTGTGATTCCATCACCGCTCCATGTGCTGTAAACGGTGCCCGTAAACCGTGCTGCAACGGTGCATGAACGCGGGTGATGCGCGTCGCCGCGGGCACCGTGACGCGTGGGCTTCAGTGTATCATCGCGAAGTCATTCGCCGACCCCAACTGCCCATGCGCAAGCTGCTTTTCGTCCTCCTCGTCGCCTTCCTCACGACTGGTTGCGGTGTGCTCTACCGCCAGCCGATCTATCAGGGCAATCTGCTCGACAAGACCAACGTCGACCAGTTGCAGGCTGGCATGGACAAGCGCCAGGTGATGACGCTGCTGGGCACACCATCGGTACGCGATCCGTTCCATCATGACCGCTGGGATTACACCGCCAGCCGCCGCACCGGCCGCAGTGGTGCCACCGAGGTCAAGAGCATGACGCTCTACTTTGAAAATGAAGCGCTGGCCAAATGGGAAGGAGATTTCTTCCCGGAACAGGACTCGGAGCTGGTGAAATCGGTGTCGAAAGCCTTCGGACCCAACCTGCCGAAAAGCAAGAAAAAGAACAACGGCCGATAACGCCTTATCTGCGGCGTTCGGCGCGCAGCCGGCGCGCCTGTTTGGGATCCAGTTGCAAGGTGCGCAACAGCTCGATGCGGTCGCCATCGCGCAATGGGGTCTCCGTCGTGGCGGCATGCCCGAACACAGCGAGACCGGTGAATTCCCGCTCCAGGCGCCAGTCGCTGGCGGTCAATGCATCGCCGACCAGCGCGCCATCCGCCAGTTCGACCGAAACTATGTCGTGCCGGCGCGGCCAAGCGCGAACCAGTTCAACCCGGATCACCTGCCGCCGCCCTTGTCGGCCTCGCGCACGAAGTCATCAACCATGCGGTCGGCAAGGGCTTGCATGCCAAGCGCCAGCGCCGGCGCCAACAGCAGGCTCTGCGATTCGAAGTCGAGCTTGAGGCTCACCTTGCAGGCTGATTCGTCCAGCGCATGGAACTGCCACCTGCCCTGCAGGCGTTTGAATGGACCATCGCGCAGGTCCATGTCGATGTGATGCGGAGGCGAAAGCACGTTCTCGGTCGTGAACCAGGTGCTGAATCCACCGATGCCCAGGTCCAGGCGTGCAGTCAGGTGGTCTTCACCCTCTTCCAGGATTTCGGCGCCATTGCACCAGTCAAAGCGGCGCGGATAGGCCGCCACATCGTTGACCAGGTCGAACATGCGCGTCGCCGAATGTTCGACCAGAGCGCTGCGGGCGATGACGGGCATGGCGTGACGGGATTCCTTTTTAAGTGCGGAGAAGGCTGCGCATCGCACAGAATTGCAACGGGATCGGCGACAATGGATACGATGAGCCACAAAGCAGGCAAGGATAAGGCAAACACGAACGGCGCGAAGGCGACGGCAAAAGCAGCGTCGATCAAGACGATCACGCTGAACAAGCGCGTGCGCCATGAATACCATCTCGAGGACCGCTTCGAGGCCGGCATGGCCTTGCAAGGCTGGGAGCTGAAATCGATTCGCGCGGGGCGCGCCAACGTGATCGACAGCTACGCCATCGTCAGCGCCGGCGAGATCTTCCTGGTCGGCGCGCAGATCACGCCGTTGATTTCCGCGTCGACACACGTTGTCGCAGAGGAACGACGCACCCGCAAGCTGCTCCTGCACCGGCGCGAAATCGACGTGCTGATGGGCAGGATCCAGCGCGACGGCTATACCCTGGTGTTGACCGCGCTGTACTGGAAAGGCAACAAGGTCAAGGCGGAACTTGCGCTGGCGAAGGGCAAGCAGTCCCACGACAAGCGCGAGGCGAGCAAGGAACAGGACTGGAACCGCGAGAAGCAGCGCGTGATGCGGCGTCACAACAAGAACGCCTGAGGCAGCGCGCTTCCGGCTCTAGGTGCCTGCGTCCGGCTCCGCCCGCAATGGTTCGCCGAGATTGAACCGGATGGTCGCGCCCTGGCCGGGGATGCCCTCAGCGCTGATGTCACCACCATGGCGCTCGATGATGCGCTTCACCGATGCCAGCCCGATGCCGTGTCCGGGGAATGCATCCTGGCTGTGCAGGCGTTGGAACGGGCGGAACAACTTGTC
>JBBSTP010000033.1:0-14564 GCA_038235795.1 Lysobacterales bacterium
CCTCGCGCATGCGCAAGGGGTGGCCAACATGTCGCTCAAGATCAACGAACTCTGCGTCAACTGCGACGTCTGCGAACCGGTCTGCCCGAACAAGGCGATCGCCCAGGGCGAGGCGATCTATGTGATCGACCCCGCGCTGTGCACCGAGTGCGTGGGCCACTACGACGAGCCGCAATGCGTGGTGGTGTGTCCGGTGGAATGCATCGATCCGGACCCGACCTTCCCGGAAACCCGCGTGCAACTCTTGGCCAAACTGGCCATGCTGCAATCATCCGAGGCGCAACCAGGCGAGTCGCAATCAGGCGGGTCGCCATCAAGCCAGCAATGAAGGGAGCCTCAATCAGATGAAGCCGATGCGTATAGCCGTATTGTCGATGTTGCTGGCCTTGTTGCCGGCGCTGGCACAAGTGCCGGCGCACGTTTCCGTGCAGGCGCCGGCGCACGCTTCCGGGCACCCGCCAGGTGCGGTGATCGCATCGGCTCATGGGTTGGCCACCGATGCCGGCATCGACATCATCCGGCAAGGTGGGAATGCCTTCGATGCGGCGGTCGCGGTGTCATCAGTGCTGTCCGTGGTCGAGCCGATCAGCTCGGGCCTGGGTGGCGGCGGCTTCTTCCTGCTGCATGACGGCAAGACCGGCAAGGACGTGTTCGTGGATGCCCGCGAGACTGCACCTGCGGCATCCACGCCTGCCGCGTATCTCGACAAGGATGGCAACCTGGACCGCGACCGTGCCCAGACTGGACCATGGTCGGCCGGCATTCCCGGCTTGCCGGCGGCGCTGGTGCACGTGGCCGAGAAGTACGGCCGCCTGCCGTTGCGCACTTCGCTGGCGCCGGCGATCCGGATCGCGCGCGAAGGTTTCCCGGTCTATGCGCGCCTTGCCAACGGTTATGCCGCCAAGCGCACGGTCATGGAGCGCTACCCCGGAACCCGCGCCGTGTATCTGGTTAATGGCCAGCCGCCGAAGGAAGGTGACCTGTTCCGCCAACCGGACCTGGCCGCGACGCTGGAGCGGCTTGCGGCGAACGGCCATGACGGCTTCTACCGCGGTATCACCGCGCAGCGCTTGTTGGCGGGCGTCAAGTCCGAAGGCGGGCAGTGGACCGCACAGGAATTGGCCGCCTACCAGGTCAAGGAGCGCGAGCCGCTGCAGTTCGAGTACGACGGTTGGCGGGTGACCACGGCGCCGCCGCCGTCTTCGGGCGGGATTGCCTTGGCCGAGATGCTGCAGATCCTTGCGCCGTGGGACCTGGCCAAGCTGCCTCAGGCGCAGCGCGTACACCTGATCGTGGAAGCGATGCGCCGCGCGTTCCGCGATCGGACCTTCTACCTGGGCGATCCGGACTTCGTGCATATCCCGGTGAAGACGCTCACCGATCCGGATTACGCCGCGGGCCTGCGCGCCACCATCCACCCCGACAAGGCCACGCCCAGCGACCTGTTGTCGGGCGCGCCGACGCCGATGGAGGACGAAGAAACCACGCATTTCTCGATTATTGATGCTGACGGAAACCGTGCGGCGGTGACCCAGACCGTGAACCTGCTGTTCGGTTCCGGCCTGGTGCCGCCCGGCACTGGGGTCATGCTCAACGACGAGATGGACGACTTCGCGCTGAAGCCGGGCACCCCCAACGCGTTCGGCGTGATGGGCTATGACGCCAATGCGCCTGCGCCGGGCAAGCGCATGCTGAGTTCGATGACGCCGACGTTCATGGAGTCCGCCGACAAGGTCGTGGTGATTGGCACACCCGGTGGTACCCGCATCATCACCATGGTCCTGTTGGGCATGCTGGGATACGCCGATGGCCTGAACGCGCAACAGGTCGCTGGATTGCCTCGCTATCACCATCAGTGGCTGCCGGACGTCATCGAGACCGAAAGCGGCGCAATCCCTGCCGACGTAGTCGCAAAGTTGCGGGCGATGGGCCATGTGCTCGACGTTCCTGCGGAAGGTGACGCGGCGAAGAACTCCAGCCACACTTGGGGCAACATGAACACGGTGCTGTGGAACCGCAGCAGCAATGTGCTGACCGGCGGAACGGATCCGCGCAGCCCGGTCGGCAAGACCGACGTGCTGCTGCAACCGTAACGGCCGTCGTCGTAGACTCGACGCATGAAACTCTGGTCGATCCTCGGCAATTCGCAGAAGCTTGATGGCGGCGCCATGTTCGGCAATGCGCCGAAGGCGATGTGGGAGCGCTGGTCCGGCGTTGATGGCGACAACCGCATCGACCTGGCCTGCCGCGCCTTGCTGGCCTCGCCATTGAACAGCAAGACTGTCTTGTTCGAAGCGGGCATCGGCGCCTTCTTCGAACCCAAGCTGCGCGAACGCTACGGCGTACAGGAACCGCAGCACGTGTTGCTCGAGTCGCTGAACGCAGCCGGCTTCAGCCACGAAGAGATCGACGTGGTGGTGCTGTCGCACCTGCATTTCGACCATGCCGGCGGCCTGCTCGCGGCATGGGAGGTCGGCCAGCCGCCGCGCCTGTTGTTCCCGAATGCGATCTTCGTGGTCAGCGCGGCCTGCTGGGATCGTGCGCGTCAGCCGCACCAGCGTGACCGTGCCAGTTTCATCGCCGAACTACCTGACCTGCTGGAGGCCAGCGGCCGCCTGGAGATCGTCGATGGCGAATTCTCTGAGGTGCTTGGCCGCAGCGTGCGCTTCCATTACAGCGACGGGCATACGCCCGGACTGATGCTGGCGGAAATCGTCGGCCCTGAATCTGCCGAAGGCCAACCACATGGCGGGGTGGTGTTCTGCGCGGACCTGATTCCCGGGCGGCCGTGGGTGCATGTCCCGATCACCATGGGCTATGACCGCAACGCGGAATTGCTGATCGACGAGAAACGCGAGTTCCTCGAAGACAAGCTGGCGCGCAACGTGCATCTGTTCTTCACCCACGACCCGGGGTGCGCGCTTGCGCAGGTCACCCGCGATGCAAAGGGCAAGTTCGGCACCATCCACGACACCGCCGAATTGCACGCGCGCGCATTGACGACCTGAGCTGCGCCGCGCGCGTTGCGCGCGCCTGTCTCGCGCCTGTCTCAAGGCCTCCTCGACACTCCAGATCCCGACCGGAACTCCCTGATGCCCAGGATCACCTTGCTGTTCGCGTCCCTGCATGTGCTGCTGATGCTGGTCCTGCTGGCGCGGATCTCACGCCATCGACATGGCCAAAAGATCGGAATGGGTGATGGCGGCGATGCCGAACTTGCACGCAAGGTGCGCGTGCATGGCAACTTCATCGAGCACGCGCCGTTCGCCCTGTTGATGCTCGGACTGCTGGAACTCAGTGGTATTCCCGCGGCCTGGCTTTGGGTGTTCGGATCGGCGCTGTTGCTGGGTCGGGTCATGCACGCGGTTGGATTCTCGCGTCGTCCCGGGCATTCGTTTGGTCGGTTCTGGGGAACCGCACTGACCTGGGTTGTGTTCCTGCTGATGGCGCTGGCCGGGATCTGGATCGCGCTGGCCCGACAAGTTTTTATTTTCAGCTAGACGGCGTGCCGAACAGGCGGTCGCCGGCATCGCCCAGTCCTGGATGGATATAGGCGTTCTGGTCCAGGCGCTCGTCGATCGCGGCCAGATAGACCTCGACATCCGGATGCCGTGCTTCCAACGCGCGCAGTCCTTCGGGTGCCGCGATCAGGAAGATGCAGCGGATGCTGCGACAGCCGGCCGCCTTGAGCAGGTCGATTGCCGCGATCGCGCTGCCGCCGGTGGCCAGCATCGGGTCGATCAGTAGCGCCACGCGCTGGTCCATCCTGTCGGCCAGTCGTTCGTAGTAGCCCTCCGGCTGATGCGTGGTCTCGTCCCGGCGCAAACCGATGATGCTGACCGGCGCGGACGGCAACAACGCCTGCACGCCGGGCAGGAATCCCAGGCCCGCGCGCAGGATCGGAACCAGGGTCAGACCGTCGCCGCTCACGTGGGCGACGTCCAGCGGCCCGGCCCAGGTCTGCACGCTGGCTTGTTGCGTTGGCAAGTCGCGGGTCGCCTCATATGCAAGCAGGCCGGCGATCTCCCCGGATAGTTGGCGGAACTGCAGGCAGTCAGTGGCGATGTCGCGCAGCTTGCCGAGCTTGTGCTGTACCAACGGGTGGCGGACTTCGATTGTTTTCATGCGCGCAGGCTAGCAAACAACAAAAGTGCTGATCTCAGGCCGCCGCCGCCTGCTGCTGGCGCGGGCCTTCCAGCAGCGCGCGCTTGACCATCGACACCACCAGCAACAGTTCGTCTTCACCCACATCGAACTGCGGGGTGAAGCGCAGCGAATTCTCACCGCCGTGGATCACGCCGATGCCGTGCTCGCGCATCCACTCCTCGGTGGAGCCAGAACCATAACCCTTGTAGCCGGCGGCCAGCTCGCAGGAGAACAGCAGGCCCGTGCCCTGGACCTTGGTGATGCGGCCTTCGCTTTCGGACTTGAGCGCTTCCAGCATTTCCAACGCCTGCTTGCCGCGCTGCTGGATGTTGGCACGTAGTTCGGGCGTCAGCTGGCCCAACACCGCGCAGGCCACGTCCAGTGCGCGTGGATTTGCGGTCATGGTGTTGCCATACAGGCCGCGCTTGTAGATCGCCGCGGTCGATGCGGTGACGGCCAGCACCGACAACGGGTATTGGCCCGCGTTGAGCGCCTTGGAATAGGTTTCCATGTCCGGCGCATCGGATTTTTCGAAGCCGGGGTAGTCGACGATCGACAGGTAGCCGGTCGCGCGCAGGCCGGCCTGGATCGAGTCCACCAGCAGCAGGCTGCCGTGGGCGCGGGTCAATTCGCGCGCCAGTCCGTAGAACGGCACCGGCACGCTGCGGCCCGGGTCGCCTTCGCCCATCACCGGCTCCAGGAACATCGCCTCGATGAACCAGCCGTTCGCATCGGCAGCGGCAAATACCTTGCGCAGCGCGTCGCCGTCGTAAGGCGGCACTGTAATGACCGAGTCTTCGTCGCGGTAGCTGGCCAGGTTCGCAATGTAGGATTTGCGGCTGGAATCGGAATACAGCGCCGGCTTGTCGGTGCGGCCGTGGAAGCTGCCCTTGACCACCACGCGCTTGATCGTCTTGCCTGCGTGGCGGGCGCCAGGGTCGGTCATGGTCTTGGCATTGGCATCGACGATCCGCGCCGCCAACCCGACCGATTCGGAACCCGAGTTCAAACAAAGGAACGCACTGTACGGGCAGCTATCGCCTGTTCCCGACTGGCGCGTCTGCCCGATCTCCTTGCGCATTGCATTGGCGAAGCGCAGCTGCGACACATTGGGCGTCATGATGTTGGCCATCGCCTGCGGCGTGATCATCGCCGCGATTACTGCCTCCGGCGTATGGCCCAGGCCGAGCATGCCGTAGCCACCGGTGTCGTAGACCACGGCGCCCTTCAGGGTCACGATCCACGGCCCACGTGCGACCAGCGCCACGTACGGGTTGGCGGCATCGTGCGAATAGAAATTGACGAAGCCGGACTGGATCTCGATGGTCTGCGCATCCTCGTCCATCGCCAGCAGCTCGGGAAACTCGGCGCCCACGCGCTCGAACTCGACGGCAGCAGCTTCGATCGCTTGGACCAGTAGCGGATCGCGGCTGGCGAAGTCGAGGATCACGTCATCGGTCAGGCCGGTGGTGCGGGCCTTGCCGAACGAGCGCAGCGGGGCGAGGGTGTCGAGCAGGGTCATGGGTTCGGTCCTTTGCGTCGGCGCCGGTGGCGACATCGCAGGTATGGATGCGCGTTTTAGCGGTCAAGCCATAATTATCGTCATATTGGGGCTACAGCCGAAAGGGATGATCCGACCAAATCGCGGTGGATTTGGTTAAAACGACGGTAATATCCGGCGATATGCGTATTTCCCAACCCGATGAATTGTTGTTGTCGCTGCTGCGCGAGAATGCGCGTGCGTCCACCGCTGAAATCGCGCGCCGGCTTGGGCTGTCCCGGACCACCGTGCAAAACCGGATCGAGCGCCTGGAGCGACAGGGCGTGATCAGTGGTTACACGGTGCGCGTGCACGACGATTACGAGCGCAGCCGCATCCGCGCGCACATCATGGTCACCGTGCATCCCAAGCAGATGCCGGCGGTGGTGCGTGCGCTGGAGGCGATGCACGAAGTGCGCGTGCTGCATTCGGTCAGCGGCGGGCACGACTTGATCGCGCTTGTGGTGGCGGCCAGCATCGGTGACGTCGATGTGCTGACTGATGCGATCGGTGCCGTCGATGGAGTGGAGCGGACCACGACTTCGGTCATCCTTTCGACCAAGTTCGAGCGTTAGCGGTTCGAGCGCTGGGCGGCCCGACATGGCCTGCGAATGCGGGCCGGCTACAATGCGCGCCCGCGACAGATGCCGCTACGGCGCAAGCCTTGAAGACCTCGGATTTCCATTACGACCTGCCCGACGCGCTGATCGCGCAGGCGCCGTTGCCGGAACGCTCTGCCAGCCGCCTGCTGCTGGTGCCGCCCGCGCCGGCCGCGTTCGCAGACCTCGGCATCCGCGACCTGCCGTCGCTACTGCAGCCCGGCGACCTGCTGGTGTTCAACGACACCCGGGTCATCCCGGCGCGGTTGTTCGGTCACAAGGCGACCGGCGGCCGGGTGGAAATCATGATAGAGCGACTGCTGGGCGATGCTGCTGCGCTCGCACAATTGGGCGTGAGCAAGCCGCCGCAGATCGGTTCGCGGATCGCGCTGGATGCGGGTGGCGAAGCAGAAGTCATGGAACGCGGCGACGACGGTTTCTGGATCTTGCGTTTCCATGTGCCCGAAGCGCTGTCAGATTGGCTGCAGCACGCCGGCCAACTGCCGTTGCCGCCTTACATCCAGCGCCTGCCCGGCGCGGAGGATACGGAGCGTTACCAGACCGTATTCGCGCGCGAAGCCGGCGCGGTCGCGGCGCCGACCGCCGGCCTGCATTTCGATGACGGCTTGCTGGAATCGCTGCGCCAAGGCGGCGTCGACTTCGGCCATATCACCTTGCACGTGGGTGCTGGCACCTTCCAGCCGGTGCGGGTGGATGACGTGCAGCAGCACCGGATGCATAGCGAATGGCTGAGCGTGGGCGCCGCGCTGGTCGAACAGGTGCGGCGTACGCGTGCCGCCGGCGGCCGCGTGGTCGCGGTCGGCACCACGGTGGTGCGTGCGCTGGAGAGCGCGATACGCTTGAATGAAGCAGGGGATGGCCAACTGCATCCCTTCGAAGGCGATACCCGCATCTTCATCCATCCCGGCTACCGCATACGCAGCGTAGATCTGCTGCTGACCAATTTCCACCTGCCGGAAAGTACGCTCTTGATGCTGGTGTCCGCGTTCGCCGGCAAGTCAAGGATATTCGCCGCCTACGAACATGCGGTGCGCGAGCGCTACCGCTTCTTCAGCTATGGCGATGCGATGCTGCTGTTTCCGCAGGAGTCCGAAACATGAGCCGCATGTCCTTCGAGCTGCTTGGCACGGATGGCGCCGCGCGGCGCGGCCGCATCACATTTCCACGCGGAGTGATCGAAACCCCCGCGTTCATGCCGGTCGGCACCTATGGCACGGTCAAGGGCGCGCTGCCCCAGCAGGTCAAGGACCTCGGCGCGCAGATCATCCTGGGCAATACCTTCCACCTGTTCCTGCGCCCGGGGCTAGCGGTCATCCAGGCCCATGGCGGCCTGCACGGCTTCTGCAAGTGGGATGGACCGATCCTGACCGATTCCGGCGGCTTCCAGGTGTTCTCGCTTGCCCACCGTCGCAAGATCACCGAGGCCGGCGTGACTTTCTCTGCGCCCACCGACGGCAGCAAGGTGTTCCTCGGTCCCGAGGAATCCATGCACATCCAGAAGGTGCTGGGCAGCGACATCGTGATGATCTTCGATGAATGCCCGCCGGTGAATATTGATGGTGTGCCGGTTGGTATCGATGTGGTGGAACGCTCGATGGAATTGTCGCTGCGCTGGGCGGAACGCTCGAAGAGGGCGCATGAGGGCAACGATGCCGCGCTCTTTGGCATCGTTCAGGGCGGCGTGCACCGCGACTTGCGCACGCGCTCGCTGCAAGGCCTGCAGCAGATCGGTTTCGGCGGCTACGCGATCGGCGGACTCGCAGTGGGCGAGACCGAGGCCGAACGCAACGCGATGCTGGAACACACCTGCCCGCAACTGCCGGCTGACCACCCGCGTTACCTGATGGGCGTGGGGCGCCCGGAAGACCTGGTCGAAGCTGTGGCGCGCGGGGTGGACATGTTCGACTGCGTGATGCCCACCCGCAATGCGCGCAATGGCCATTACTTCACAAGTACCGGCACCGTGCGCGTGCGCAATGCCCAGTACGAGCGCGACCTGCGGCCGATCGAGGAGGAGTGCGACTGCGCGGCATGCGCGGGTGGCTTCAGCCGCGCCTACCTGCGCCACCTGGACCGGTGCAATGAAATGCTGGCGCCGATGCTGGGCACCCTGCACAACCTGCGCTATTACCAGCGGTTGATGGCGCAGATGCGCCAAGCCATTGAAGCGGGAACCTTTGCCACATTCCGCAGGTCTTTTTACGCTGCACGCCAAGCCTGAGAGGCCAGAAACGCCGGAAACCCGGCGGCATGGCATAATTCCCGGCTGTTTTTGCCCTTCCTGACTTCGGATCGCTGATGAGCCCGCTTGATTTCCTGATCGCCCCTGCCCATGCGCAGGCTGCTGGCCAACCCGTCCCGGGCGGCCTGTTCGGTGGCGGCCTCGGTGGCCTGCTGTTTCCCGTCATCCTGGTTGCGATCATGTATTTCCTGATGATCCGCCCGCAGATGAAGCGGCAGAAGGAACATCGCGCCATGCTCGAGAAACTCGGCAAGGGCGATGAAGTGATCACCAATGGCGGCATCGTCGGCCAGGTCATCGACATCGGCGACAACTTCATTACCGTGGAGGTTGCCGCCGGCGTGCAGCTGCGCGTGCAGAAAGGCGCGATCACCAGCGTACTTCCCAAAGGCACGCTGAAAGCGGCCTGATCCATCCATTGATGCACAAGGCGCCGGCCGCAGTGGCCGTGCGCGGGGTTCCGTGATGCTCGAATACGCCCGTTGGAAATACGTGCTTGCGCTGCTGCTGTTTGCGTTCAGCGTGCTGTACTCGGTGCCGAACGCATTCCCGCAGGATCCTGCCCTGCAGGTCACCGCGAATCGTGGCGCGGTGGTCGATGCCGCCCTGCAGCAGCGCGTCGAGGCGACGTTGAAGAAGGCGGCGGTGCCGTTCGAAGGCAGCGCAATCGGCAAGGACGGCAACCTGCTGGTGCGCATCGGCGATGCCGATGGCCAGATCAAGGCGTCCAGCGTCATCCGCGATGAACTTGGTAGCGGCTACGTGGTGGCCCTGAACCAGGCCTCCACCGTGCCGGCATGGTTGCGTGCGATTGGTGCCAAATCGATGAACCTTGGCCTGGACCTGCGCGGCGGTGTGTACTTCCTGATGCAGGTGGACCGGGAAGCGGCGCTTGCCAAGCGCTTTGAGTCCACCGCCGAGGACATCCGCGTGCTGCTGCGCGAAAACCGCATCCGCTATACCTCGGTCGAACCCGATGCCACAGGCATGGTGATCGCCAGGCTAGGCACCGGCGAGGACCTTGCCAAGGCGCAGCAACTGATCGTGCGCGACATGCCGACCTACAGGATTGACGCGCTGGACCAGCAGGTTTCCGTGCGTATCCCGCAAACCGAGCTGGACAAGATGCTGACCGAGGCGGTGCAGCAGAACATCGGCACCATCAACAACCGCATCAACGAGTTGGGCGTGGCCGAGCCGATCATCCAGCGGCAAGGCGCGGACCGCGTGGTGGTGCAACTCCCGGGTGTGCAGGACACGGCGCAGGCCAAGCGCATCCTGGGCGCCACCGCGACGCTTGAATACCGCGGCCTGGTCGAGGGCAATGCCTACGAGGCACGAGACAATGGCCTGGTGCCGCCGGAAGCGCGGGTGTACGAGCGCCGGGACATGGGCGCCGATGGCAAGCCCATCCCGGTGCTGCTGAACAAGCGGGTGATCGCTTCGGGCGAGCAATTGCAGAGCGCCTCGTCCTTCTTCGACTCGCAGTCCGGCACGCCGGCGGTGCGGGTGCGTTTGACCAGCGTCGGCGGCCAGCGCATGTTCGACTACTCCAGCGCGCATGTCGGCAAGGGCATGGCGGTGGTGTACATCGAACGCATTCCGGAAATGAAGATGGTCGATGGCAAGGAGGTGCGCAGCACCCGCACCAGCGAGCAGGTGATTTCGGTTGCCACCATCCAGAGCACCCTGGGGCGCGAGTTCCAGACCACCGGCCTTGAAAGCATGAAGGAAGGCGCGGACCTGGCGCTGTTGCTGCGCGCAGGTGCGTTGGCGGCGCCGATGGACTTCGTCGACGAACGCACCGTGGGCCCCAGCCTGGGCAAGGAAAACATCGAGCGCGGCCTGACCGCGGTGGCGTACTCCTTCATCTTCGCGCTGGTGTTCTTCCTGTTCTATTACCGGATGTTCGGCGTCATCACCTGCATCGCGCTGGTGATCAATCTGCTGATGGTGGTGGCATTGATGTCGATGCTGGGCTTCACCCTGACCTTGCCCGGACTTGCCGGCATTGCCTTGACGGTGGGCATGTCGGTGGACGCCAACGTGCTGATCAACGAACGAATACGCGAGGAACTTCGCGACGGAATGCCAGCCAAGGGCGCGATTGCCGCCGGCTACGAGAAGGCTTCAGGCACGATTGCCGATGCCAACCTCACGGCGTTGCTCGCCGGCGTGGCCCTGTTCGCCTTCGGCACCGGCCCGCTCAAGGGCTTCGCGGTCGCGTTGATCCTGGGCATCCTGACATCGATGTACACCGCGGTGTCGGTCTCGCGCGGCATCGCCACGCTGATCTACGGCGGCCGCAAGAAAATCAAGTCGGTCGCGATCTGATGGAGCACGCGAAATGAAACCGTTCAATGTGTTCCCGTACGACAGCAACTTCGACTTCATGCGTCTGCGCTGGATCTCGCTCATGGGCGCGGCCCTGTTGCTGGTGGTGGCGCTGGGTGCCATGGCCACCAATGGCTTCAACTTCGCGCTGGATTTCACCGGCGGCGTCGGCGTCGAGCTGCGCTATGCCCAGGTGCCGGACGTGGATGACGTGCGCAACAAGCTCGATGCGTCGGGTTTCGATGGTGCACAGGTGCAGGCGTTCGGCAGCGGCAAGGACCTGCTGGTGCGGTTGCAGGCCGAGGGCAAGCAGGAAGGCGGCGTCGACCAGGCCAGCAGTATTGGCGATGCAGTGGCCAAGGCCGCGTCGCTGTCGGGAAACCCGGCAGAAAAGCTCAGCAGTTCCGTCATCAGCGCTCAGGTCGGCGAGGAGCTGGCCTGGAACGGGTTCTATGCGTTGCTGTTCGTGTTGCTTGGGTTCCTGATCTACATTTCGGTGCGCTTCGAATGGAAGTTCGCGGTGGCCGCGATCATCGCCACCCTGCACGACGTGATCATCTGCGCCGGCTGGTTTGCGCTGAGCGGGCATGAATTCGACCTCACCGTGCTGGCTGGCATTCTGTCGGTGATGGGTTACTCGATCAACGACACCATCGTGGTGTTCGACCGCGTGCGCGAAAACTTCAAGTCGATGCGCCTGCCGCCACGCGAACTGCTCAACAAGTCGGTCAACCAGACCCTGTCGCGCACGGTGATCACTTCGTTCGTGGCGTTCCTGACCGTACTGGCGCTCTACATGTATGGCGGCGGCTCGCTGCGCGGCATGGCCGAGTCACAGATGATCGGCATCGTGATCGGAACCCTGTCCTCGATCTTCATCGCCTGTCCGTTGCTGCTGTGGCTGAACGTGACCAAGCAGGACCTGCTGCCCAAGGCCAAGGATGAGGCCGCATTGGCCCGCCGTCCGTAGGAAACAGTTTCAAGCCTGCAACGAAAAGGCCGCGCACTGCGCGGCCTTTTCGTTTGTGTCCATGCGGTCGCGCCCGAACGGGCGCTCCTACTTGAACGCGGCGGCGTAGCCGGATTGCACGACCACTTTCTGCAAGGCGTCGCTGAGCTTCAGGTTGCCGGCCAGCACATGCCTGCCGGCAATCCCGCGCGAATCCAGCGGGCCGATGCCGGAGCCACGGAAGTCGCAGACCCGACCACCGGCCTCGCGCACCAGCAGCACGCCGGCCGCGATGTCCCAGGGCTTCACCCCGGCTTCGAAATAGCCGTCGCTGCGTCCACAGGCCACGTAAGCGAGGTCGAGCGCGGCCGAACCGGTGCGACGGATGTCCTCGGCGTTGCGCAGCAGTTCGCGCACGCATTCCAGTTGCGCAGGCGCGCGTTCGCGTTCGCGCGGCGCAAAGCCCGTGGTCAGCATCGCGCCGGCCAGGTCTTTGCGTTCCGATACGCGGATGCGGCGATCATTTAGCACCGCGCCGCTGCCGCGGCTCGCGGTGAACAGCTCGTTGCGCAAGGGATCGAAGATCACCGCGTGCTGGACTTCGCCGCCCTCGACCAGGGCGATCGACACGCACCAGTGAGGAAAGCCGCGCAGGTAGTTGCTGGTGCCGTCCAGCGGATCGATCACGAATACCGAACGGCTGCTGCCCTGGGCGCCGCCTTCCTCGCCGAGGAACGCGTAATCGGGATAGGCGCGTCGCAGCTCCTTGATGACGGTCTTTTCCGCAGCCTCGTCCACGTCGCTGGCGAAGTCCATCCGGTCCTTCTCGACCACGTTGATCGCATCAAGCTTGTGCATGCTGCGCAGGAGCACGTTGCCGGCTGCGCGGGCTGCCTTGACCATGACATTGACGACGGGTTTCTGCATGGCGTACGGCGCCTCGATGGAAGAGGTGGAAGGGGGGACTGCGGCGGCAAAGAGCAACCCGGCGCGCAGGCCGGGCCGCGGAGTTTACCATTGACCGATGAGCGAACCAGCAAGCACGAACCTGGCGGCGGCCGATCACCTGCGCATCGTGCTGGTCGGCACCCAGCATCCAGGCAACATCGGCGCGGCGGCGCGGGCGATGAAGACCATGGGCCTGTCCAGGCTGGTACTGGTGGCGCCGGAAAAAGCGCCGGACCGCGATACCCATGCCATGGCCGCTGGCGCAGAGGACCTGATCGAGGCCGCGCCCGTGCATGCCACGTTGCAGGATGCGGTGGCTGACTGTCGCTGGGTGCTGGGCTGCACCGCACGCAGTCGACGCGTGCAACTGGAGGAGCTGCATCCGCGTGATGCCGCGCAGCGCGCGCTGACTGCAACGGCCAGCGGCCCGGTTGCAGTGGTGTTCGGGCGCGAACGCACCGGTCTTGAGAACGAGGAACTGCAGCTGTGCCATGCGGCCGTGCACATTCCTTCGGATCCGGCGTTCAGCTCCCTCAACCTGGCCGCGGCGGTGCAGGTCGTGAGCTATGAACTTCGCTGCGCGCTGCTGGGCCATGCCATCGCGCGGCCTGGGAACATGCGCACCGCGCCGCCGGGCTCGGAGGCTGCGACCCACGCCGAGCTCGAAGGCCTGTTCGGGCAGCTCGCCGACACCCTCGAGCTGATCGATTTCCACAAGGGGCGCGCGCCTGAGTCGGCGATGCGCAAGCTGCGCCGACTGTACCTGCGGGCGAACCTGGACCATGCCGATATTCGGCTGTTGCGCGGGGTGCTGGCGGACACGCAGCGGATGGCGCGGTTGGCTGTGCAGGCAGGTGCTGGCAGCGGGGAGCCTGGCGGGAAAGGCAGCGGGGAAATGGGTTAGGCTCCGCGCTGGCCCCAGACCCAGCCGCCGCCTTGTTCCAGTCGTTCCGATCCGGATTGCCCACGCTGGCGTGCCTGTGCCTGGGCCTGCTGTTGGTCGCTGCCCGGCCGGTGCACGCGCAGGCGCCGGCGATCGCGCCCGTCGACGACGATGCCAGCGTGCTGGTGCTTGGCCGGGTCAGCGACGACCCCAAGTCCCATTACGACCAGCTCAAGCCGCTGCTGGACTACGTGGTGCCGCGGATGGGCAACGTCGGTATCCGCAGTGGCCGCATCCTGATGGCGCGCGACCTGCAGCAGATGGCCAGTTACATGCGTCGCGGCCGTGTGGACTGGGTCACCGAGACCTCGGGCAACGCGGTGCTGCTGGAACGCCGCGCCAACGCGCATTCCCTGCTGATCACCGAGCGCGATGGCGCCAGTCTCTACCGCAGCGTGTTCTTTGTCCGCCGTGACAGTCCGGTGCAATCACTCAAGGACCTGGCCGGCCGCAGCGTGGCGTTCCAGAATCCCTATTCGACCAGCGCCTACTACCTGCCGGCCAGCATGTTGCTGGATGCCGGACAGACCATGGAATTGTTGCTGTCGCCGATGGATCGCCCCTCGGCGGATGCCGTGGGCTACCTGTTCGCGCGCACCGAGCTCAACATCACCACCTGGGTCCACAAGCGCCTGGTCGATGCCGGTGTGCTCAGCAACCTGGACTGGGAGGATCCGCAGCGGATGCCGGTCGCGTTCCTCGCCGATTTCAGGATCATCGCAGAAAGCCGGGAAGTGCCACGCGCGCTGGTGCTGACCCGGCGCGGACTGGACGCGGCTGTACAGGCCAGGTTGCACGACGTGCTGGTCGAGGCTTCAAGCGACCCTGACGCCGGCGAAGCG
>JBBSTP010000034.1:0-14412 GCA_038235795.1 Lysobacterales bacterium
CCGACCGCCAAGAACGCAGAGTTCCAGGCCAAGCGTGACCAGGTCATGGCGGTGATGGACGCGATCCCGGGCATCGTCTGCCCGCGGCCGCAGGGCGCGTTCTACGTGTTTCCGGACGTCAGCGCCTATTTCGGCAAGTCGCATGGCGACAAGCTGATCGGCAACGACGTCGATTTCTGCAACGCCTTGCTGGAAGCCAAGGGCGTGGCCTGCGTGCCGGGCTCGGCCTTCGGCGAGCCGCGAGCACTGCGCATCAGTTACACCTGCCCGACACCGCAGTTGGCGCCCGGCCTGGCCCGTATCCAGGAATTCTGCGCCGAGCTGGCCTGATTCCATTCTTCAATTCGATGCGGCGTCATTCGCCGCATCGTCATTTTCAGGAGCCACACATGAAGACCCCCGTTCGCATTGCAGTGACCGGCGCCGCCGGCCAGATCGGTTACGCCCTGCTGTTCCGCATCGCTTCCGGCGAAATGCTGGGCAAGGACCAGCCGGTCATCCTGCAGATGCTCGAACTGCCGCTTGAGAAAGCCCAGTCCGCGCTCAAGGGCGTGATGATGGAACTGGAAGACTGCGCGTTCCCGCTGCTGGCCGGCATGGTCGGCACCGATGACGCCGAAGTCGCGTTCAAGGATGCCGATGTCGCGATGCTGGTCGGCGCGCGTCCGCGCGGCCCCGGCATGGAGCGCAAGGACCTGTTGCTGGAAAACGCCAAGATCTTCACTGCGCAGGGCGCCGCGTTGAACAAGGTCGCATCGCGCGACGTGAAGGTGCTGGTGGTCGGCAACCCGGCCAACACCAATGCCTACATCGCGATGAAGTCGGCACCGGATCTCAACCCGGCCAACTTCACCGCGATGCTGCGCCTGGACCACAACCGCGCGCTCAGCCAGTTGGCCGGCAAGGCCGGCGTGGCCGTTGGCGACATCCAGAAGATGGTGGTGTGGG
Organism: Lysobacterales bacterium; assembly: GCA_038235795.1. Classification (GTDB taxonomy): domain Bacteria; phylum Pseudomonadota; class Gammaproteobacteria; order Xanthomonadales; family Xanthomonadaceae; genus Thermomonas. The sequence goes on from JBBSTP010000034.1 coordinate 949, forward strand.
GCAACCACAGCCCGACCATGTATCCGGACTACCGCTTCGCCACGGCCAACGGCGCATCGTTGAAGGTCGCCATCAACGACGCCGACTGGAACGCCAACGAGTTCATACCCACAGTGGGCAAACGCGGCGCGGCGATCATCGAAGCGCGTGGCCTGTCGTCTGCAGCGTCGGCGGCCAATGCCGCGATCGATCACATGCACGACTGGGCGCGGGGTACCGACGGCCAATGGGTGACCATGGGCGTGCCGTCCGACGGCAGCTATGGCATTCCCGAAGGTGTGATCTACGGCGTGCCGGTGACCTGCGCCAATGGTGAATACACCCGCATCGAAGGCCTGCCGGTCGATGAATTCAGCCGCGCGGCGATGGACAGGACCCTGGCGGAACTGGAGGAAGAGCGCGCGGGCGTTGCCCACCTGTTGTAGCCGTCGCCGCTCGATTTTTCGCATGAAGGGCTGGCCTCGCGCCGGCCCTTTTTGCGTTTGTGATCAAGACAACCTGCTTCTCGACTTGCACCGGGAGCGCGTGTCGACGCGATGACATACTGCGTGCAGGGGAGGCCGTAGGCGGATGCCGAGGCTGGAACAGGCTCGGGCGAATACGCCAATGTCCCACGGTTTGCAGGACGCAACCGCAGGGCATGCACAATTGGAAGTCGATGGTGCAGTTCAAGCGAATCGCGGCGTACATCTGTGAGTAAATCATGAGCCTGATCGCCGAACTCAAGCGCCGCAATGTCATCCGCATGGCCGGGCTGTATCTGGTCAGTGCACGCGTCCCGAAATCCGTCGCCTTGACCGCAATCTGTACGGTCTGTACAGTCTTGACATGAACAGTAAATCCAAAATTTCCTCCAAAGGTGCTGAGCAGGCTCGCCAGCAACTTCCTTCCATTCTTTCCGCCGCTGCCGCGGGCCGCACCACCTTGATTACCCGGCACGGTCGAACTGTGGCGGCCGTGGTGCCGGCGAGCAAACTCAAGTCCGCCAAGCCGGCATCTTTGCTTGCGTTGGCCGGTTCCGGGCGTGGTGTGTGGGGCGAAAGCAGCACCGCCGCCATCGACGCACTGCGTGATGAATGGAACCGCTAGACGCCGACGCGTTGCCGGCAGGCGCACTGCTCCTGGTGGATAGCGCGCCGATCATCTACACGCTTGAAGCGCATCCAACCTTGGCTGCACGCTTTGCACGCTTGTTTGAGCGCCATGCGAACGCCGAGATCGAGCTTGCGGTGACGACCATCACCCTTGCCGAGGTCCTGTGCGCGCCACTGAAAGAGGGCGAGGAAGCTTTGGCGCGACGCTATCGCGCAACGCTCCAATCATGGCAACTGGTCGTGCTCGATGCCGACATCGCCGAATCCGCGGCGCGCATGCGTGGAATGTATGGCTTGAAGCTTCCCGATGCGATCCAGCTGGCGAGTGCTTTGGCCATCAATGCGGATGCATTGGTCACGCACGACCGCGATTTTTCCCGCGTGCGCGGACTACGGATTCTCTCTTGAGCCTGTTCGCCGAACTCAAGCGTCGCAACGTCATCCGTATGGCCGGGTTGTATCTGGTCGGTGCGTGGTTGATCGCGCAGGTGGCCGAAACCATCCTGCCCGCGTTCGAGGTGCCGAACTGGGTGATGCGCGCGATCGTGATCGTGCTGGCGCTGGGCTTCCTGCCGGCGGTGATCTTTGCCTGGGTGTTCGAGCTGACGCCGGGCGGGATCAAGCGCGACGAGAACGTAGTGCCTGGGCAATCGATCGCGCCGCAGACTGCGCGGCGGATGGACCGGATCCTGCTGTTGGTCTCGGTGTTGGCGGTTGGGTATTTTGCCTTCGACAAGTTCCTGCTGGCGCCACGGCGTGATGTCGCACTGGTCGCGCAGACCACCGAGAAGATCGACGCCGCAGCCGTTGCCAAGCAGTCAACGATCAATCCGAACTCGATTGCCGTGTTGCCGTTCGTCAACATGTCCGGCGAGAAGGACAACGAATATTTCTCGGATGGCATCAGCGAGGAAATCCTCAACGTGCTGGCGCAGATCCCGAAGCTGCAGGTCGCCGCGCGAACCTCGTCATTCTCGTTCAAGGGTGCCGGCAAGGAAGTGCCGCAGATCGCCAGGGAACTGAAGGTGCGCATGATGCTCGAAGGCAGCGTGCGCAAGCAGGGCGAGCGGGTGCGCATCACCGCGCAGCTGATCGATGCCAGCAACGGTTTCCACGTGTGGTCGCAGACCTACGACCGCGATCTCAAGGACATCTTTGCCATCCAGGACGAGATCGCAAAAGCCATTGCCGATGAGCTCAAGGTCAAGCTCAGCGAGACGACATCGCCCGGGAAGAACTCCACCGGCACGCGAAATGTGGCTGCTTACGATCTGTATTTGCGCGGCATGGCGGCGTGGCACCTGCGGGGCGGAAGTAATCTCCAGCGGTCAATCGCGCTGTTCCAGCAAGCTGCCGTGATCGACCCGAAGTTTGCCCAAGCCTATGTTGGCCAAGCGCTGGCTTACGTCATATTGCCCGCGTACAGCGCGGAGATTTCCTGGAAAGAGGCGCTCGATCGTTCGCAAAGCATGGGCTTGCGCGCGCTGGCGCTTGATCCGACCTCGCCCGAGGCGTACGCCGCATTGGGCGGCATGGCGACCTCTCGGCTGGATCGCGACACCGGCGTCGAATTGCTGCGTCGCGCGATTGAGCTCCGGCCATCGTTTGCCACCGCGCACCAATGGCTTGGGAGCACTGCGCTAATGCCCAAGGGGGAACTTCCGGGTGCGCTTGCAGCACTGGAGCAGGCGTCCATACTGGATCCGCGCTCGCCGGTGATCGGTGACAACCAGGCATTCGTGCTGATGACCTTGAGCCGCAATGCCGAGGCCAAGGCGCGTTGCGAAAAAGTGCTGACGTTTGCGCCGCAGTTCACGGCTTGCCTGCAATACATCGGCGTGCTGGACCTGTTGGCGAAGGACTGGCCCGGCGCGTTGTCGATGTTCCAACGCCTGTCCGCGGCGGCCAATCCCAGCGCCCAGACCCAGGGCAATGAATTGGTGGATGCGCTGTCAGGACGCAATGACAAGCATGCGCTTGCCGAACGGATGGTTGCATTGCCATTCAACAGCAACGTTGACAAGGGCAGCGGCAACGCACTGGAAGACCAGGTCGTGGCGTTGGTGCTGATGATGCTCGACGAGCATGCGCTGGCGCTGGACTACATCGAGCGCAATGCCGGCAATCTCGGCACCACAATGGACTGGGCGATCATGCTGCCGCAGATGGACCCGATACGCTGCGAACCGCGATTCGTGGCAGTGGTGAAAAAGCTGAAAACCACTGATCCGCGTCATACCAGGGTCTGTGGGAAGAACGTTTCCGATGAGGCTGCCAGACAGGTCGGGACATCGCGCAAGGACATATCAGGCAGCCCATCTGGATAGCCACGCTACCGATTGATGATCACCGGGTCCTTCTCGATTGCTTCCGGCTCGCTGGTTCTCGATGAGTAGGTAACACCGTCCAACTCGACCTTGATGATGTAAGCAAGGCTGCCTTTCTTCCCGGACGAGCCATTGTGGTCGCCCATCGTGATCGAGTTACCGTCCGGGGCGATTTCCGGGGCGTCGAAAGTGCCTGAAGTCGAATTCGGATCGACCCACTCGAAGCTGGTGAAATCACCCATTTCCAATCGCTTTGACAGCTTCCAGGTGATGATTTGCTTGAGCGAATTCTGGAACACGTCATGGTCGTTGATCAGCAGGGTGTCATCAGCTCCCAGGAGGACCTCGATCACGTTGTCGGTCTTCTTCTTCTTGAACAATCCAGTCTGCATTTCAAACTCCTTGATGCGGGATCAATGAGGGGTCGTGGCGATATTTGCCGGTGGATCGATGTTTTCGCGAGTGAGTAACGTGATGAAGGCCGGATCGCGATAGCCGGACTTCCAGATGGCGGGCAGCAGGGCCACTGCCTGTGGCCGGTTGCCTGAGTCCAGCAACGTTTCGATCTGCAGCGCCAGCAGGCGCGGGTCGTTCTTGCCCAGGGTCTGCGCGGTGATCGTGCGCAACGCCTGCTCGCGAAGCGCGCGCGCGCGTCCAGCATCGCGGTCAAGGCTGGCAGCCAGCAGCCATGCGTCGACGCTGGCCAGCACGGTGGAGCGGTCGCTTGGTTGCTGCTCCAGTTGCGGCTCCAGGATAGCCAGCGCGTGCGTGACTTGCTGTTTTGCAAGGTCCAGCTGGCCCGCTGCTCGTAGCTGCTCGGCGTGCTCCAACCTGGCTTCGGCGAGCTCGCGCTGCCAGCCCACGTTGCTCGGATCCTGCTCGGCCAGTTTAGTGAGCATGACCATCGCCTGGGACAGTTGCGCACTGGCGTCAGTCGCATCGCCCCGTACGCGAAGCCAATACGCCAGCTGGGTTCCGTACAGGCCTGCATCCTCCATGTAGGAGGTGGCGTTGGCCTCGGTCCCCAGCAGCCGGGTGGTGTCAGTGAGTACCTGGCGAAGTTCGCGGATGCCGCCATCGACATCGCCGGTCAGCGCGAGCGTTCGCCCCAGCGCCGCCCGCGAGATCAAGAGTTTTTCAGCCTGTTCGTTGTTGCGCGCATCCCGATTCGCCAGCGTGGTTTCGATGGCAACATCGGCGCGATAGCGCTCCACCGCCATCGGCAGGTCGCCGCGCAGCATCGCCATCTTGGCCAGGTTGTTGTGGGCCAATCCCAGTTGGACTGGTCCGTCCATATTGTCGGGCGCCATCGCCACCAGTTTCTCGCTGGTGGCGAGCATGCTGCGGTAGTACGCCAGCGCTTCGTCCAGCTTGCCGCGTGCTTCGAGCACATGCCCGATGTTGTTGTCGAGGTAGGAGATCTGGAACAACAAATCCGTGTTGTTCGGTGCCAGCGTGCTCGCATGCTCGACGATCTTGCGGGCGGCCTGGAACCCGGCCTGTGCCTGGTCCAGTTCGCCCTGGTACCAGTGCACGGTGCCGATGTAGGCATGGATTTCCGAATAGGCCAACTGCCGGTCCAGATCGTCAGGCTTGGCGCGGGCGAGTGTTGAAGCGATGTCGGCCGCCGCCTGGAATGATTGCAGCGCCTGCTGCTCCAGACCTTGGCCGCGGCGCACGTTGCCGATCTTGACGAAGGCCTTGGCACGTAGCTGCAGTGCCTCATCGGTGACATCGGCGATTGGCAACGACTTGAAGTAGGTCATCGCCTGATCGTTGACGGCTTGCATGATGTCCAGGCGCGACACTTCCGACAGGCGATCACTGAGGTCGCCGAGCATGAAGTTCACCAGCGCCTCTGCCTGTTTCTGCCGACGCTCGGCAGCATGTTGCGCGCGCATCGCCTGCACGGCCAGATAGCTGGTCACCACCATCACCAGCAGGGCCAGTGCGGTGATCGCGAATTGGCGCCGATGCTGACGGGCCGCTTCGCGCTGGCGCAGCGTGTCCAACGGCAGGCCGAGCATGCCCGACAGCAGTTTCAATCGCGCCAGCGACTTGCCGTCCTTGTTCGCGCGCAGGTCCGCTGCGACCGGTTCTGAAGGTATCGCCCCGATATTGCCATCCGCATCCAGCTCGTAGCGCAGCGCGCGCGGGAAACATTCGCGCTCGTCGTCGGTGTTCGGCTCGCCGGACAGGATCAGCGCAAAGATGCGGCCCCCGCGGCCCAGTCGCTTGAATTGCAGGATCTCGTTGTCAACCCAGGGCGAGCGAGCAGCGAGGGGCGAGCACAACACGATCAGTGCTTCGCTGTCGGCCAGCGCGAGCTGGATCTTGGGGCCGAGCTCGCCGGCGCTGGACAGGTCTTCGCGATCGCGGAAGATCGGTGCCAGTCGATCAGGCAATGGCCCGAACTCGCCTTCCGTCCCACGCAGCCGCGATGGCAGCCGATAGTTTTCCACGCGACGGTGCACCCAAAGCGCCCAGCGTGAGTCGGCATGGCTATAGCTGATGAACGCGCGGTAGCGCATGCAGGCACCTGGCAGGAATCCAGCATCCGTGCTTTCGTGATCCTAGCAACGCGAAGTCGTGCCCTAACCGGACAGTTGTGCGTGCTCCAGTGGGCGTTCGCGATGCAAGAGGATCCACTCGGCGTGCTCTTCCAGGCAGGCGCGGCCAAGGGCGAGCAGGATCTGCCGGGTCTGCGCATCGACCTGCGCATGCTGCAGGCGCGCGCAGCAGCTCTCGAACAAGCGACTCATGAAGCGGAACTGCTTGATCAGTTCCTTGTCGGCCTTCTTGTACGAATAGGCTTCGCGGATGCCGGCCAGCAAGGGCAGCAGGCCCATCACCAGCACCAGCAGTTGCTGCCGCGCAGGCGTCAGGTCGGGTCCGCCAAGCAGCAACAGCACAGCACCCAGCAGGCCCGCCGCCAGCGCGACTGTGCCCAGCCCCTCAGTGCCTTGATAGGCCCGCGTGCGCCGCAACGTGCCCCGCCTGTAGTACTCCAACTGTCCGCCGTTGCCGCTTGCGTCGCCGATCCAGTGCGCGACTACCCAGGCCAGCCAGCCCTCGCTGCTGCGGAAGTCTTCGTCGCGGAGCAGGCTGCTGCCGCGCATGGCGTGGCGGATCCAGCTCAGGTCGACGTCCTGCTTCTGCAGGAAACTGTCGTAGCCCAGGCTGGTGTTTGCCGGGGGTTCCACGCCCGCCATGCGCCAGTAGATCTGTACGCGCAGGCCCTCGGCCAGTCCACGGTAATCCAGGTACTTGCGCTGCCATTGCCGGCGCCGCCCCAGCATGTTCACGACCATGCCCAGGCCGAAAAGGAGCAGGAACGCCTGGACATAAAACGGGTTGGTGTTGACGTCGGAATACAGGATGAAGGCCAGGCCCATCAGCGCGGCAATCACATGCGTGCATAGCAGGCTGGTCCGCACCCGGCGCTGGAAATGGATGGCCAACCAGTCCGCGGCGTGGAACAGGCGCTCGACGCGTGCCGCGGTTGCTGGCGGCGCCGATGGCACGCGATCGTCGAACAAGGACCAGTTCGAATCGGCTATCGTCTCGGCGTGGTTGGCCATGTCCCGGTTGAACGCCTGCATCTGCGCGAATACATGGCGGTAGTGGGCGGGCGTGCCTTGCGCCGTGGCGTGGCTGCCAGACAGGGTCAGCCAGCGCGCCTGTGACCCAGCACCGGGGTGTGGTGTGGTGCGCAACAGGCGACGGGAGCAGGGCAGGTGGAAGACCAGGTCGCTCTCGTCGTCGGCCAACAGGTTCGGCGCAACTTGCTCGACGCTCAGGCCCGGCATCACGTTGTGGATATGGAAGGCGACCACCTGCGCGGTACCGCCGGTTGCGGTGCTGGGGTGGCCATCCCAGAGCGCCAGCAGCAACTGGCAATGCGAGGAGATGAACATGCCCAGTTGGGCGTATTGCAGGTTGCGATGCTCGCCGCGCACGGCGATCGTTTCCAGGGTGTTGCCCGGTGCCAGCGGCAGCACCCGCACCCGTGCCTGCGCCAGCAGGTTGCGGAAGCGCAGCCGTGCAGCCGGATCGGTGAAGTCCTTCTCGTATTCGTCCTGCGGCATCGGCAATGGCACCACCAGTTCGATGCCCAGGGCCAGCGCTTCTTCGGCGGCCAGTTGGTCGCCGCCTTCGGCCAACGCAGAGATCAGGCGCAGTGGCAGGTCCGGGAACTCGGCCTGCAGCCCGTGCAGGAAAACCCGGATCGCCGCGCGCAGGGCCGGTTCTTCCTCCGGTACCAGGTCGCGATGCGCGGTGACGCCGATGGCAAGGTGGAGGCGGACATCGGTGCGAACGTCGTGAACGACATCATCGATCATGCATGCCCTGCCGGCCTGGCCTTCCGGCCATGATGCACCCGCCGCGGGTTGTCCGCGAATCAGGCGTGCGTGCGGTGGTTGTGCGGCTTCACATGCAACGCAGGCGATGGGCGCATAGTGCCAATCGATGGCAGGCGGCGGTCAGTCCCAACAGCGATGCGATCCGGGCCTTTTCTTGTAAGTGTCTGCAGCAAGTAGTTGCCCCAAGCTGAGTTGATGATTCATTCCGCCTGTCGCTGACACATGGGTAGGACAATGAAAGTACGCCGCGTATCGCCCGGAAATTCCGTCAGCAAAGCACCGACCGGCATCATCGGTCTGGACGAAATGACGGGCGGCGGCTTGCCGCACAACCGCACCACGCTTCTGCTGGGCGGGCCGGGCTCTGGCAAGACCATCTTCTCGCTGCAATTCCTGGTCCATGGCGATGTGGATTGCCAGGAGCCTGGCATCTTCGTTGCATTCGAGGAAACCTCCGAACGCATCATTGCAAACGCAGAGAGTTTTGGTTGGGGCTTGTCCACGCTCACGCAAGACAGACTGCTGTTCATTGATGCGCAACCCAAACCGGACTTGATCCAGTCCGGGAATTTTGATCTCGGGGGCTTGCTCGCGGCACTCGACGCTGCGGTGACTGCGGTGGGTGCCAGGCGCATCGTATTCGACGCGCTGGACGTCCTGCTGGCGTTGTTGCCGGACGCGGCAACGCGCCGACAACAAGTGTACGAATTGCATGAATGGCTGCTGGCCCGGGAACTGACGGGCATCATTACCGCACAGATGCAGCAGGACGAAGCCAGCCCCCTCGAAAAGCGCCAGTTCGGCTTCATGCAGTTCATGGTGGACTGTGCCGTGATCCTCAACCACGTTGTCGTCCGCGGGGTGTCGCAGCGCAGCCTGCGCGTGCAGAAATATCGCGGATCGAGCTTCGACGAGAACGAGGCGCCATTCCTGATCGGGGCGAGTGGGCTGGAGGTGAACCCATCGCGCTTTGTCAGCCGTCAAGCGCGAACAGTGACCAGCGAACGCGTGTCCAGCGGCATTGCCCGGCTCGACACCATGCTGGGGGGAGGCTATTACCGCAGCGCCACCATCCTGATCACCGGTGCTCCGGGAACGGCCAAGACGACCATCGCCGCGGCATTCGCCGAGGCTGCATGCGGGCGGGGCGAACACACCGCCTATGTCAGCTTCGACTCGGACCCCAACGAAGTCATCCGCGACTTGGCCTCGGTCAATATCAGGCTCGACAGGTTCATCAAGAACGGAAGCCTGCGCATGGCCTCCGCCCGCAGCATCACCGGCAGTGCCGAGTCCTATCTGGCCCGCATCAAATCCTTCGCCATTGAGCATGGCGCGCGTTGCCTGGTTGTCGATCCCGTCTCCAGGTGGTCACAATCGGACAACGATTCCAATGTACATAGCGTTGCCGAGCGACTGACCGACTGGTGCAAGGCCAACCGCATCACGATTGTGTGCACCAGCCTGATCGACGAGATGACATCGCAAGCGGAGCCAGGATCGTCGCACCTGATCTCCACCCTGGCCGACACCTGGATCCAGCTCAGCTATTTGATGCAGGCCGGCGAGCGCAACCGTGGCATTTCCATCGTCAAGTCGCGCGGTACCGCGCATTCCAACCAGATGCGCGAGTTGCTCCTGAGCGATGAAGGCGTGTCGATGGCGGACACCTACACCGCCGGTGGCGAAGTGTTGATGGGCACGATGCGCTGGGAGAAGGAAAACGCCGAGCGCGCCGAGCAGGCACGCATCGAAGTGGCGGCAAAGCTGAAGCACGTCAACCTGGATGCCGAGGAAGTCGAGCTGGAAGTGAAATTGAAGGCCGTCCAGGTCGTGCTTGCGGCAAAGCGCGTCGAGAAGGCGCTGTTGGCCGGCACCACGCAAAGCCGCAAGGAAGATCTGACCCGCGACCGCACCCGGATCAAGGAGTTGCGCGGCGCCGAAGCGAAGAAGCAGAGGAGCGCGCCGAAGAGCAAGCCGACGAGCAAGCCTACGAGTAAGCCGACGAGTAAGCCGAGGAAGCCATGAACCAGCTGGCTCTCCACACATTCAGGCTCTACATCGCCGGCAACGGGCCGAATTCCTCGCAGGCTCGCACCAACCTGGCCGCACTTTGCCACACCTATCTTCCCGACAGGCACCAGATCGAAATCATCGATGTGTACAAGGAGCCAAAGCGGGCTTTGGCGGATCGCATCTTCATGACGCCTACGCTGGTGAGAATGGCGCCTGCGCCCGTCCTGGCCATTGTTGGATCGCTCAGTGATACACAGCGCGTGCTGCAGGCGCTGGGGATGGAGACCCCGCCAACATGAAGCGGGTCAAGCCGCACCCAATGCCCGACAACAGCGAGGCAATTGCGACGCTGATCGAAACGCTGCACCAGACCGAACTGCGCCTTGAAGCATTGACGCTTGGCGAAGTTGATACGGTGTCCAATCGCGCCGGCCGGACATTGATGTTGCAGCGTGCACAGGAGCATTTGCGGCATAGCGAAGTCGTCAGGCAGGCCGCCATCCTGAACGCGCTACCGGCGCATATCGCGTTGCTCGATCCCCAGGGCGGTATTGCCTCGGTCAACCAGACCTGGCGGCAATTCGGCAGCGCGAATGAATTACTAAGCCCGGAATTCGGCGTCGGCCTGAACTACCTTGGGATATGCGACAGCGCTAGCGGCAACAATGCGACTGAAGCCAAGGAAGCCGCGGACGGTCTTCGCGCGGTACTGGCGGGCGCGAGCAACCATTATTCGCTCGAGTATCCCTGCCACTCGCCCACACAGCAGCGCTGGTTCCAGATGACCGTGACGCCGTTGGCCGAGGGCATGTCGCTCGGCGCGGTGGTCATGCACCTCAACGTCACGGAAAAACGTCACGCCGAAATGCGACTGCGGGACATGGACCGTAAATACCGTACGGTCTTCAAGGCATCCAGGGACGCCATCGTGATCGTGGACGAAACCGGCTTCCTTGAGGTCAATGATGCGGCTTTGCAGATGTTCGGTTGCAAGGTGAGCGGCGAATTGCTTGGGAAACAACCTGCCGAAGTCTCTCCTCCGACCCAACCCGGTGGCGAAGATTCATCCGACCTGGCAAGTGCACACAGGGCCCAGGCGCTGAGCGACGGGAGCTTCCAGTTTGAGTGGATGTTCCGTCGAATGAATGGCACCGAATTTCTGGCTGACGTCCTCCTGAGCGCGATGGAATTGGACGGCAAGCGTGTGGTGCAAGGGACGGTTCGCGACATCACGCGACGCAAGGCCGCCGAGGAGGAATCGATCTACAAGAGCACGATGCTGCAGACCCAGATGGAAGCGTCGCTCGACGCAATACTGGTCGTTGATGACACGTCACGCATTATCTCCTACAACGCTAATTTCGTTTCAATGTGGAATCTTTCTTCGGGCCTCGTGGGTACGGGTGAGGACGATCCAGTGCTGCAGTCCGTCGTTGATCAAATCATTGATCCTGATGCTTTCACCGCCAGGGTCCAGTATTTGTATGAACATCGCCAGGTGAAGAGTCGCGAAGAAATCTGCCTGAAAGACGGACGCATCATCGATCGTTACACCGCGCCGGTGACGGGTGCGAATGGCAAATACTATGGCCGGGTCTGGTATTTCCGCGATATCACGGAGCGCAAGACGGCTGAAGCACGGATCAAATACCTCAACCGCGTGTTTGCAGTCCAAAGCGGCATCAACGCCCTGATCGTTCGTATACGGGACCGGGACCAGTTGTTGAGGGAAGCGTGCAACATCGCCGTCGATTTGGGCGGGTTCAAAATGGCCATGATCGGCATGGTTGATCGGGGTGCGCAGAAGATCGTCCCGGTTGCATCCGCAGGCACGGACGAGGAGTTGTTGACGGCGATCAGAAAGATCCTGTCGACCGGTGAACTAGCCGCCAACACGATGGTGGCGCGAGCCATCCGGGAGAAAAGGGCCATTGTCTCAAACGCTTCGGCCCACGATCCGCAGGTTTTATTCGGTAAAAAATATGCGGAGGCAGGCGTGTGCTCCATCGCGCTCCTGCCGCTGATTGTCTCGGGAGAAGCCATCGGCGCGCTCGCACTATATGCGGGCGAAGCTGATTTCTTCCATGACGAGGAGCTCTCGCTACTGACCCAATTGACCGACGATATCGTGTTCGCGATGGATCACATCGGAAAGCAGGAGAAGCTCAACTACCTCGCCTACTACGATGCGCTGACGGGGCTGCCAAACAGCAGCCTGTTTTTCGAACACCTCGCGCAGTACATGCGTAGCGCGGAAAGCGCCGGGCACAAGCTTGCCATTGGCCTGATTGACCTGGAGCGGTTCAAAAGCATCAACGACAGCCTGGGCCGGACGACGGGCGACGTGTTGCTCAAGCAGGTGGCGGAGTGGATGACACAACGAGCGGGAGATCCCAGCTTGCTGGCGCGCATTGATGCCGATCACTTCGCCGTTGTGCTACCCGAAGTGAGATCGGATGGCGACGTGGCGCAACTCACTGAACACCTGCTGGATTCTTTCCAAGGCAATCCCTTCGTACTCAATGAAGCCGCTTACCGCATTGGCTTCAAGGCCGGCGTCGCGCTATTCCCGGATGACGGCACCGATGTCGATACCCTGTTCAAGAATGCCGAAGCAGCGCTGAAGGCGGCCAAGGCGGGCGGCAACCGGTATTTGTTCTACACGCAAAAAATGACCGATGCGGTGGCGGAAGCGCTCGCGCTGGAAAACGAACTGCGCCGTGCCATCGACCACGAACAATTCGTGCTTCATTACCAGCCCAAGGTGGATCTGCGCAGTGGCCGGGTCACCAGCGTCGAGGCGCTGATTCGTTGGAATCATCCGCGGACCGGTCTGGTGCCGCCGGGCAAGTTCATTCCGACCCTGGAGCAAACCGGGCTCATCTATGAAGTGGGGCGGTGGGCGCTGCGCCAGGCGATCGCAGACTACGTGCGCTGGCGCCGCGCGGGTTTTCTGGCGCTGCGAATTGCAGTGAACGTATCGCCATTGCAGTTGCGCGACCCGGATTTCATCGCCGAGGTCGCGAAGTTGATCGATACCGAACCAGACGCATCGACCGGTTTGGAACTGGAGATCACCGAAAGCCTGATCATGGAGGATGTCGAGCACAACATCGCGAGCCTGCAGGCGATCCGCGACATGGGTGTCACGATCGCGATTGATGACTTCGGTACCGGCTTCTCGTCACTCAGCCACCTGGCCAGATTGCCGGTGAACACGCTCAAGATCGATCGCTGCTTCGTGGCCGACATGACAAAATCGCCGGATGGCCTGTCGCTGGTCTCCACGATCATCAACCTCGCGCATGCCATGAAACTCAAGGTCGTGGCGGAGGGCGTCGAAACCGAGGAGCAAAAGCGGCTGTTGCGTCTGCTGAGCTGCGATGAAATGCAGGGCTTCCTGTTCAGCAAAGCGGTGCCGGTGGCTGAGTTCGAGGCGCGATTCCTGATGCAACAAACTTACTAATTCGAGACGAGCACAGTAGAAAGTTGGCTGGAAATACCTGCAATGCGGCATGGCATCGGCGATTATGCCGGGCTTGCTCTCCTCGTCGCTGCTAGTGCTTTACCCGCAGGCCCTGGTTGATCGAGTCCACCAGCGCCTCGGCGTTCCAGGGCTTGGCAAGGAAATCATGCAGGCCTGCTTCGTGACGGGCACGATCG